>JBMOFX010000173.1:0-5884 GCA_049318665.1 Ilumatobacteraceae bacterium
CCCCCGCCACCAATGTGATGTCGCGAGACATCCCGAATGAACCGGATCCTCATGAGGATCCGGTTCTGTTCGTCTATGGGGTGCGTTCACCCGGGTGTGGGGCGATGTCGAGCGGACGCGCGGAAGTGGCAGCTACGAGGGCATGAGCACGGCAAGCGCGCGCCGGCGGACTTCGTCGACACTGACGCCGAGAACACGGGCGGCCGCCGCGCAGTCGTCGAGTTCGGGCTTGGCACCGAGTTGACGGCCGTTGCGGTGCCGAACCTTGACGCGGATCGGTAGACCGTCGACCTCGACGATCTGTTCGGCGCGATCGGCGATATGACGCTCGACCGTTGCCCGCCGAACGCCGAGCGTCGTGGTGTGTTCGAAAAGCACATCGATGAGCTGTGCCTCGTCTGCCGCTCGGCACAGCACGGTGACGTCACTGCCGAGACGCCCCTTCTTCATGAGGACCGGCGTGGTCCAGGCGTCAAGCGCACCTCGCGCCATGCATTCCTCGAGGGCGACGGCGACGGACTCCGGTGACTGGTCATCGATCGTCGTGCCGAGACGCACAACCGTGTCCGGCTTCGCCGGGCTGAGGATGAGTCGGCAGCAGTTGGCCCGATCAAGCCTGGTCGAACTGCCAAACCCGTAGCCGACGGCGGCAACGACGATCTCGGTGCCCAGCGCGGGGCGCGCGAACTCCGCGATGAGTGCCGCACCCGTTGGCGTGACGAGCTCCATGGGATCGTCGGTGGAGCGCCATGCGATTCCGGTGCCGGCGACCAACGCCAGCGTCGCCGGCGCCGGGACCGGGAGCTCGCCGTGTGCCGTCGTGACCGTGCCCGAGCCGGTCGGCAGTGGCCCGCAGGTGACCGAGGTGATGTCGAGATGATCGAGCGCCGAGCACACGCCGACCACGTCGATGATCGTGTCGAGTGCACCGATCTCGTGAAGGTGGACCTCGTTGATCGGGACCGCATGGATCGAGGCTTCGACGTCCGCGATCCGTTGGATGACGGCGCACGCCTTCGCGGCCACGCCTGCGCGCAGTCCGGCGGACGAGATGATGCTCAGCAGCTCGGCGGCCGGCCGGTGATCAGCCCGGTCGGTGGTATGAACCGTCGCCAGGGTCCCAGTGATCCCGTGGCGCGTCACGCGCTCGGCGGTCAGTTCCCAGCCGGGTAGATCCAGCAGCGCCAGGTCGGCGCGCACATCGTCAATTCGCGCCCCGAGGTCGAACAGCGCGCCGAGCAGCATGTCGCCGCTGACACCCGCGACAGGGTCGACGTGGAGATGCCTGCTCACCGGTCGGTCCGGTCGGCGAGACCGCGGTTCAAGCGTCCCGATTGGAGGCCCTCGAGATCGAGCCCGACAAACCGAAACCCCGCGTTTCGCACGATGTCGGCGATCTCGACCCGCCGGGTAGCGGCGTGCTCGACCTCGGCCGCCGGCACCTCGACGAGGCCGACCTCACCGTGATGCCGGACGCGCACCTCGACCAGCCCCAGTCGCCGCAAGTCGCGCTCGGCGCGTTCGACCTGGGTCAGCCGTTCGAGCGTGACCGGTGTGCCGTACGGCAGACGCGACGCCAGGCATGGCGCGGCTGGACGATCCCACGTCTCGAGCCCGATCGACTTGGCCAGCGACCGGATCTCGAGCTTGCCGAGCCCGGCGTCGACGAGCGGGAATCGAGCCCCGCGCTCTCGTGCCGCCTGCTGACCGGGCCGGTGATCCCCGAGGTCATCGACGTTGACTCCGAGCACCACGGTGGCGTCACCGACCACCGTCACGAGACCGTCCATCAGGTGCGACTTGCACCAGTAACACCGGTCGATGTCGTTCGCCAGGTACCGGCCATCAGCCATCTCACCGGTCTCGATCGCCGACCAATCGAGACCCCACTTGGTTGCGAGCTGCTGGCAGTACGCGAGATCGTCGTCGGCGAGTGAGGGCGACACAGCAGTGACAGCGCGCACCGAGTCAGGCCCGAGCACCGCCAACGCAGCGACAGCGAGGAACGACGAGTCGACCCCACCCGAGAAGGCGACGACCATCGGTCCGACGTCGTCGATCACCTCGATCAACGAGGACGGAAGCAGTGCTCGCATCGGCGTCAACCTAGGCCCGAGCAAGCACGCGCAACCAGCGCACGATGACGCACGCCGCCCCGATCCCGTTGTCGATCCCGACCACGGACACACCAGGCGCACAGCTCGCAGTCATCGCCGCCAACGCGGTGAATCCCTCGAACGAAGATCCGTACCCGGCGCTGGTCGGGACCGCAACGAGCGGAGTGTCGACGAGACCGGCGACCGCTGTCGGGAGCGCCCCTTCCATCCCGGCGATCACCACCAGGGCGTCGACACGACGCAACTCCTCCACGCGGGCAAGCAGGCGGTGGACCCCCGCCACACCGACATCGTTGACACGCTCGACCTCGAAGCCGAACGCTCGCAGAGTCGCTGATGCCTCAGCAGCCACGACCTGGTCGGCAGTGCCGGCGGTGACCACTGCAACTCGCAGACCGTTCGCCGGAAGCGATCGTGCCACCGCCGTCGTCCCGTCGATATCGACATCGGGAAGGACTTCCATCAGCCTCGCGACCTGTTCCGGTGAACAGCGAGCGGCGATCACCGGCGCGACCCCCGCCGTCAACAGGCCGCTCATGGCAGCGCCGACCTGAACCGCCGTCTTGCCGGGCGCGTAGACGATCTCCGGGACACCGGTTCGGGCCGACCGATCGGGATCGAGCGTGATGCCGTCAACGTCCGTCATGGCAGCGAATCTACCCTGCACAAGAGAAACGCTGAGCTGTCAGGCGGGCTCGAGGAGGTGGGCGTTGGGCACAAAGAGTGCCTGAGTGGTCGTCCTTTGCGTACTCAAGTGCGGAACCAACTGGGTCGATGTCTTTCTGTGCGGTTTGGCCTGTTCGATCCCCTTGATCGCGTTGCGCTCGCGGGTCTCGAGGTCACGCTCGAGGAGATTCGCGCCACTACCGGCGCTGAGAGCAGTCGGCGGCGCGTGGGACTGCTGTTGATCTGGATCGTCCGGTGGTGCGGTTTGACTCCACCTCTGCTTGCCGCGGTGATGATGGTCATCAACCCGGCGAGCGTGTGGCCGTGGATCTCCCTCGGCGTGTACCTGTGCGCCACTGTTGGTGCGGGCGTGTTGGCCTGGTGGTACTCGAATGCAACGTCCCCGTCGCCGGTCGTCACTCGGGCGGGCCTCGTCTGCACCTCCGTGGCGTACGGCTTCTCGATGGGCATCCTCATTCGGCCAGCGCTCGACGCCTCCGACGCGCGGCTCGCCGCCGCAGTGTGTCTGCTCTTCACCGGCATCTCGATTTGCGTCGGGCTGCTCTCCACGTCAGCGGTGCCGGCGAGCTTTCACGCGTTCAACACGGTTGCGATCTGGCTGTTCATCGTGCATCTGGTCGCCGAGGAAACTGCGTTCTCGACCTGGCTGGCCATCGGCTGCTTGGTGGTCTGGTTGTCGATGGAGGTCGTCGGCGTGCGGCTCCACCGCATCATCCGTGACATGAGCGAAGGACGCTTCGTCGAGGCCGACTTGAGCGCTCGATTGGCATCTGCACTCGAAGCGCTCGATCGGATCGCGGCGACCGACGAACTGACCGGCGTGGGGAATCGGCGGCATTTCGTCAGCCAGTTGGAACAGTGTCTGGAAGCATCGGATGTCCCTGTCTGCCTGGTGCTGTTCGACCTCGATCACTTCAAGACGGTCAACGACACATACGGTCATGGAGTCGGTGACGAGGTTCTTCGTCGGGTCGCGGGTGTCGTCGCCGCATCGGTTCGCGAACATGACGTGGTCGGTCGGATCGGGGGTGAGGAGTTCGCGCTGCTGTTCAGCGCCACTGACGAGTCCTCTGCTGCAGTGGCCGCCGAGCACATCCGCACGCAGATCGCAGACCTCCGGTTCGACGATGCTCCCAGCGTGTGCGTCACCGCCTCGTTCGGCGTGGCGCTCCTTCAACCCGGCTTCTCGGCTGCGGCGGCACTGCGAACAGCAGACGATGCGCTCTATCGCGCCAAGCGTGGTGGTCGGAACAGAGTTGAGCTGGCGGGCGTGTCCTGTCCTCGATAGAAGTAGTGGTAGCACCCATGACAGGGCCGCGGTCCAGGGCGCACGATCACCCGGAGACGATGTGGTGGCAAATGACGGGATGGCGGCACCTCTGCCACGTCCTCGTCACGGCTGCCCTCGTCGGCCTGTTGCCGGTCGGTCCCGCTCACTAGGTCCCGCCCACCACCCCGTAGCAACCATCGCGAGAAGGAGCACACCATGAGGAACACGTCAGGACAGGTATCCGCGCAGCCCAGATGGCTCGGCGCACGCGTTGCTACAGCGTTGCTGTTGGTAGCTGGCACGATCATGGCCCCGTCCGCCAGCACGTCGCTCGCTCTCGACCCCTTGGGCACCGTTTCCACGGTTGCGGGTGGTGGAGCCTCCCTCGGCGACGGCGGCCCGGCAACCAGTGCTCAGCTGGCCTCTCCGAGCGGGGTTGCGGTTGACGCCGTCGGCAACGTCTACATCGCTGACTCCAGCAACAACCGAGTCCGCAAGATCGGTACCGACGGAACGATCACCACCATCGCCGGTACCGGCGTTGGGGGCTTCAGCGGCGACGGCGGCCCGGCCACCGGCGCACAACTCAGAAACCCGAGCGGGGTTGCGGTCGACGCCGCCGGCAACGTCTACATCGCCGACTACTCCAACGACCGCGTCCGCAAGGTCACTACCGGTGGAACGATCACCACCATCGCTGGCACCGGCGTTCGGGGCTTCAGCGGTGACGGTGGCCCAGCCACCAGCGCAGACATCAACCTTCCGTTTGGGGTTGTGGTCGACGCCACCGGCAACGTCTTCTTCACCACCAACCGTTGGGTCCGCAAGGTCAGTACCGATGGAACGATCAGCACCGTCGCCGGTGGTGGAAGTTCGCTCGGTGACGGTGGCCCAGCAACCAACGCGCAACTCACCAACGTGACCGGGCTTGCCATCGATGCCGCCGGCAACATCTTCATCGCCGACACAAACCCGAACAATCGCGTCCGCAAGGTCAGTACCGGTGGAACGATCACCACCATCGCCGGTACCGGCGTTCTGGGCTTCAGTGGCGACGGCGGCCCCGCAACCAGCGCCCAACTCGACCGTCCCTTCGGGGTTGCGGTCGATGCCACCGGCAACGTCTACATCGCCCTCTTCGGGAGTCATCGAGTTCGCAAAGTTGCTACCGACGGAACGATCACCACCGTTGCCGGTACCGGCGCTCTGGGCTTCAGTGGCGACGGCGGTCCCGCATCCAACGCACAACTCAGTGGCCCGCAGGGGGTTGCGGTCGACCCCGCTGGAAACCTCTACATCGCAGACACCGCCAACATGCGCATCCGCAAGGTGCTGCTTGCGGCGCCGCCCAGCGGATTGGTGCCCCTCGCGAGTCGTTTGTTCGATACCCGTCCGGGGACGGCGGCTGGTGCGATTGCGGTGCCGAAGCAGTCGGTCACGGGTGGATCGTTCCTCGAGGTCCAACTCACCGGTAACGCCGGTATTCCTGGGAGCGGTGTCGGCAGTGTCGTGCTCAACGTGACAGCGGTCAATCCGACAGCTGGCGGGTTCGTCACGGTGTACCCGTGCGGGACGCGGCCTGGGACGTCGAACCTCAACTACACGAGCGGCCAGACCGTCGCCAACACTGTGATCACTCCGGTGAGTGCTGCGGGCAAGGTCTGCTTCTATGCGGAAGGGACGACGCACCTCATCGCCGACTTGTCCGGCTGGTTCCCCACCGGACAGGGGCTCAACAGCAGTGGAGCGAGTCGCTTGTTCGATACCCGTCCGGGGACGGCGGCTGGTGCGATTGCGGTGCCGAAGCAGT
>JBMOFX010000174.1:0-5876 GCA_049318665.1 Ilumatobacteraceae bacterium
CACCTCGTCGCTGGCGGCGGCGGATTCGTCGGCTCTCACCTCGTCGACGCGATGCTCGATCGAGGCGACCGTGTCACCGTCGTCGACAACTTCGTCACGGGTCGCCGGTCCAACGTCGCTCACCTCGACGGTCGCGACGGCTACACCCTCGTCGAGCACGACATCACCACGCCACTGCCCGATGCGATCACGACTGCGAAGTTCGACACCGTGCTCGACCTCGCCAGCCCTGCGTCGCCGCTCGACTTCGCGACGATGCCGCTCGAGATCCTCGCTGTCGGCTCCACCGGCACGCGCAACCTGCTCGACCTCGCGGTTGCGAACAACGCTCGCTTCTTCCTTGCGTCGACGAGCGAGGTGTATGGCGACCCGCTCGTGCACCCGCAGCCCGAGGAGTACTGGGGCAACGTCAGCTCCATCGGCCCGCGCAGCTGCTACGACGAGGCGAAGCGCTTCAGCGAAGCGATCACGATGGCGTACCACCGGGTCCACGGCCTCGACGTGCGCATCGTGCGGATCTTCAACACCTACGGCGAGCGGATGCGGCCCGACGACGGCCGCGTCGTCAACACCTTCATCGTCCAAGCGTTGCGCAACGAGCCGATCACCTTGCACGGCGACGGCACCCAGACCCGCAGCTTCTGCCACGTCGCCGACGAGGTGCGCGGCCTGCTGGCGGTGCTCGACGGCGACATCATCGGGCCCGTCAACGTCGGCAACCCCGGAGAGTTCACGATGCGCGAACTGGCCGAGGTCGTGCTCGAGCTCACCGGCGCCACGAGTGAGATCGTCTCCGTGCCACTGCCCGACGAGCGCGAAGGCGACCCGCTGCAGCGGCAGCCCGACATCACACTGGCTCGCACCACCTACGGGTGGGAGCCGACGATCCCGCTGCGCGAAGGCGTTGGTCGGATGATCGAGTGGTTCCGGACGAACGAATCGCTCTGACCTCGGTCCCTACACTCGCCCCATGACCATCCTCGTCACCGGCGGCGCCGGCTACATCGGATCGCACACCGTCCGCCTGCTCCGCGCGCAGGGCCACGACGTCGTCGTCCTCGACAGCATGGAGTACGGCCACCGCGCCGCGGTGCTCGACACGGAGCTCGTCATCGGCGATATCCACGACCACGAGCTCGTCGTGGATCTGTGCCGTTCGCACGACGTGTCGCAAGTGGTCCATTTCGCCGCCTACAAGAGCGTCGGCGAGAGCATGGAGCAGCCTGCGAAGTACTGGCGCAACAACGTCGGCGGCACGGTCGAACTCATCGAGGCGATGCTCGAGGCCGACGTGCGCGAGATCGTGTTCTCGTCGAGCTGCTCGGTCAACGGCACCCCGGCGACCGTGCCGGTCGCGGAGGACGCCGCGATCCGCCCCGAGAGCGTCTATGCCGAATCGAAGGCGATGGTCGAGCGGATCCTCGGGTGGTACGGCGAGACGAGCGGCCTGCGCTCGGTGAGCCTGCGCTACTTCAACGCCGCCGGTGCGAGTGCCGACGCGGTCATCGGTGAGGACTGGACCCGGTCCCTCAACCTCGTGCCGCTCGTGATGAAGGCGATCCTCGGCAAGCGCCCGCCCGTGCAGGTGATGGGCACCGACTACCCGACGCCCGACGGCACCGGCATCCGCGACTACATCCACGTCGACGACCTCGCCGAGGCCCACATCCGGGCACTCGACTACCTCGCGCACGGCGGCGACACCACGGCGCTCAACGTCGGCACCGGCGTGGGCAGCAGCGTGTTCGACGTCATCCGATCCGCCGAGCGTGCCAGCGGCCAGCAGGTGCCGTACGAGCTGGCACCCCGTCGCGCTGGCGACCCGGTGGCCACCTACGCCGACCCGACGCGCATCCACGCGGTGCTCGGCTGGTCGGCCACGCACGACCTCGACGAGATCATCGAGAGTGCGTGGCGCTGGCACAGCACGCACATCGACGGCTACCGCGACTGACGATGCGGCGCGACCGGCAGCCCGGCGAGGCCGCCTCAGACGAGCAGCGACTTCTGACGATCGAGCCAACCGAGTAGCAGCGCAATCGCTCGCGGGTCGTGGCGCAGCCGGTGACCCGCGCCGGTGATCACGCGTAGCTCGGCCGAACCGTGTGCCTCCGCCAGGCGGCGCGCGTCGGAAGGCGGCACGCTCTCGTCGTCGTCGCCATGCATCACGAGCATCGGCCGCGGCGCGAACCGGCGAGCCGCGTCGACCGGCCGGAACCGGCGCAGTTCGCGACCCCACTCGTCGAACAACTTCGGGAAGCCGGGAGTGCGCACTGCACCGATCTCGCGGGCGTGGTCGAGGAAGCGGCGAGGCTGTGCCGCCCAATCATCGAAGTCGGCTCGCGGGCTCAGCAGTGCCGCGCCGCGGATCCGCGGATCGTCCGCCGCCACACTCACGGCGATGCTGCCGCCTGTGTTGGTGCCGACCAACCAGATGCCGGTCGGGTTCTCCTCCTCGATAAGGTGATCGATCGCGGCGCGCAGATCGTCGACCCACCCCTGCAGCGAGAAGTCACCCTCACTCGTGCCGCAGCCGCGGAACGTGAAGGTCATCGCCGCCCATCGCTGCTCGTTGGCGATGCGATCGATCAGCTCGGGGAACGTGAGCGCGCTTTGGCGTGCGTCGAGCGGCCCGATCGGGAAACCGTGGCAGAGGATCACGCCTGGCAGTGGCTCGGCGCGGCCCGCTGGACGAGCCAGGTAGCGGGCGAGCTGGAGCCCGCCGGAGGAGAAGGTGCCGTTCAAGCCCGCGGCTTGCGGCGGCGACCGCGAGCGCCTGGCGTCGCGAGTCGGTAGCCGCGGTTGCGTGCCTCGTCGAGCGTGTCGGGCCCGAAGCACAGACCGACTTCCGACTCGACGATCTCGTCGATCACGGCCGTGTCGGTCCACGAGTCGAGGTCGTACACGAGCTGCGTGCGCTTGTCGCCGAGGAAACGCGTGTGTTCGAAGCGAGACGGCCGTTCCATGCGGGGTGACGCTAGCGCTCACTGCTGTCGAGACGCGAACAGGGCAGGCACCCGGAGGCGCCTGCCCTGTCACGCATTACGTACTGGTTGAAGACCGATCATCCCACGGTGCCGGCGGGACCATGTCCGGCGGGCGTGATCAGCGGAGGTTGGCGTGGATTCGCCAGACGGTCCAGTCGTCGACCTAGCGGCCAACCACTTCCAGAGTCCCACAACAACTTGGTTCGTTCAGTTGGACCACCTCCTCTCTCTGGTGCCGACATTCAAGCACGCCCACCCACCCCGTTTGCACACTTTTTCTCCACTGGTGGGGTGAAAGTGTGCAAACGCGGTCGAGGGGGTGTCAGTGGAACTCGAGGCCGGCGAACTGGCCGTTGGTGCGCCATTGGTCGATGTAACCGAAGTAGGCGACCGGCCCGTCGGGGTAGCCGCTGCCGTTGAGCCGCTCCTTCCGCCCGATCGGACCGCCCTCGTTGTTGTAGTAGCCGGGCGTGCATTCGGGGCTGCCCATGAAGCCGCGGATCGTGCCCTCGAGCATGGCGACCCACTCGTCCTCGGCTTCCTTGGTCACCTCCACCTGTTCCGCGCCGACCTCCAACGCGTGACCGATGATGGTGGCGATCGTGGTGCCGGCCTCGCCGAAGTTGTGGGTGACGTTCGAGATCAGGTTGGCGCCTTGGTTCGGGGCCACCACGAACAGGTTGGGGAACCCGTGGACGTGCATGCCGTGCTTGGTGCGCATCCCCTCGGCCCAGTGCCCGCTGAGCGTCTCACCGTCACGCCCGATCGTCTCGAAGCCCGCCCGACGCGAGTAGGTGGTGCCCACTTCGAAGCCCGACGCGAAGATGATGCAGTCGAGCTCGTAGTGCACGCCGTTCGCCCACACACCGGTCTCGTCGATCCGCTCGACACCCTTGCCGTTGGTGTCGACCAGATGAACCGTCGGTCGGTTGTAGGTGAGCAGGTACTCGTCGTGGAAGCACGGACGCTTGCACAGTTGCCGGTACCACGGCTTCAGCCCCTCGGCGGTCGCGGGATCCTTGACGATCTCGTCGACGCGCGCCCGGATCTCCTCCATCTTCTCGTCGTCGCTCTCCTCGTACGCGGCGAGCATCGCAGCCGGCCCGATGCCGTGTTCATCCATGCGCGCCAGCATGCGATCGCGGATGCGCTTGGTGATGTCGGTCCAACCGTCCATCACGAGGTCGACGTCGGCGAACCCACCGGTCTGCAGCGTCACGAAGTTCATCAACCACTCCTGCTGCCAACCGGGTTCGAGCGTGGCGAACCACTCCGGGTCGATCGGGTGGTTGTTGCGGATGTCGATCGACGACGGCGTGCGCTGGAACACGAACAACTCACCGGCATCTCGTCCGAGGTGCGGGATGCATTGCACCGCGGTCGCACCCGTGCCGATGATGCCGACCCGTTTGTTGGCGAGACGATCCATCGGCGCGCCCTCATAGCTGCCGCCCGTGTACTCGTAGTCCCACCGGCTGGTATGAAAGCAGTGGCCACCGAACGTGTCGATGCCCTCGATGCCGGGCAGCTTCGGACGATGCAGCGGACCGGTCCCCATGGTCACGAACTTCGCCCGGATGCGGTCGCCGCGATCGGTGGAGATGATCCAGCGCGAGATCTCGTCGTCCCACTCGAGCGAGCTCACTGCCGTCGAGAACACCGCGTTGTCGTAGAGCCCGAACGTCGTCGCGATGCGTCGCGCCTGACCGAAGATCTCCGGCGCCTGCACGTACTTCGCCGACGGCATGTGGCCGGTCTCTTCGAGCAACGGCAGGTACACCATCGCCGCGGTGTCGCACATCGCACCCGGGTAGCGGTTCCAGTACCACGCCCCGCCCACGTCGCCGCCGCCTTCGATGACGCGCACGTCGGTGATGCCGGCCTGCTTCAGCCGAGCGCCCGTGACGAGGCCCGCGAATCCGCCGCCGATGATCGCCACCGTCACCTCGTCGGTAAGCGGCTCACGCTCCACCTTCGGTACGTACGGGTCGTCGAGGAAGTGGGCGAACCGACCGGTCGGCTCGATGTACTGCTCGCTGCCGTCGGCGCGGAGGCGCTTGTCGCGCTCCTCGCGATACTTGACCCGCAGCCCGTCACGATCGATGGTGTCGCTCATGCCCCGAACTCTGGCACCTGCCGGCTCGGAGGCCCGACCCGAGCGGTCAGAGATCGATGGCCTTCGGGCCGACGGCACCGATCGCTTCGAAGTACGCGAGGTGCGCGTCGACCACGTTCACCACGTCGACGTCGTCGACGATCTCGATGCCTTGGCGTTCGGCTTCGGCGAGCAGATACGCGACAAGGTCGTTCTCGCCGACGATCACGAGCGTGTCGATGTCTTGGCGGCGATCGATCACGTTCCTCGGCTGCAGCCCCTTGGCATGCAGCCACCGCATGTGGATGGTGAGCAGCTGCTCGAGTTCGTCGGGCGTGAGGTTGGCCTGGGTCGATTGCGGCAGGTACTCGGCCACGAATTCGACGACCTCGTCGATGAGGTACACCGATCGCGGCGCCACGGCGTCGAGCCGATGCGCCTCACGACCCACCACACCAGCAGCGATGGCGAACACCACCAGACCGGCAGCGATGACGAACACCCACGTGATCGGTTCCACAGGCCGCACGCTACCGGCCCCGGACGCGACGAAGTCCGGCCCCAGGTGAGCATGGCGCTCACGTGAAGCCGGACTTCGAGCGGTGAATCGATGCGTCAGATACCGATGCGCTGTGCGAGGAGCTCGCGGTGGTAGGTCGGGTCGCCGAACAGCAGCTCGGACGACTTCGCACGCTTGAAGTAGAGGTGCGCCGGGTGCTCCCACGTGAAGCCGATGCCGCCGTGGATCTGGATGTTCTCGGCCGTGGCGTGGAAGTACGCCTCCGAGCAGTAGG
>JBMOFX010000175.1:0-5771 GCA_049318665.1 Ilumatobacteraceae bacterium
AGCTCATCTCGGCGTCGAGCTGCATGAACTCGTACTGGCGGTCGGCGCGCAGGTCTTCGTCGCGCAGACACCGAGCGAGCTGGTAGTAGCGGTCGATGCCGGCCACCATCAGCAGCTGCTTGAACAGCTGCGGGCTCTGCGGGAGCGCGTAGAACGAGCCGGGCTGCTGACGACTGGGCACGATGAACTCGCGCGCACCCTCGGGGGTGGACGGCACGAGCATCGGGGTCTCGACCTCCACGAAGTCCTGCGCCTCCATCGCGCGCCGGATCGCCGAGTTGACCCGCGAACGGATGCGCAGGTTGCGCTGCATCCGCTCGCGCCGGATGTCGAGATAGCGGTACTGCAGGCGCGTGGTCTCGGCGACGGTGTCGGTGCGCTCGCTGATCGGGAACGGCGGCGGCTCGGCCGAGTTGAGGATCTCGACCACGCAATCCTGCAGCTCGATCCCGCCGGTCGGAATGCGGTCGTTGAGGTTCTCGGGTGGGCGCGCGGTCACGATGCCGGTGACCCGGATGACGTACTCGGCGCGCCCGTCGACGGAGTTGTCGACCACGCACTGCGTGACGCCCGTGTGGTCGCGGAGGTCGATGAAGGCGAGCTTCTCGCCGTGCTCGCGACGGGTGGCCACCCAGCCGCAGAGGCTGACGGTGGTGCCGACGTGCTCGGCGCGGAGCTCGCCGCACTGGTGGGTGCGAAGGGAGGTGGTGCTCATGAGAGGGCTTTCTGCAGGTACGGGAGGAGGTCGGTGCGAGCGATGGTGGACTGCGGGTCGGCGCTGCGCTCGGCGCGCAGGGGGCGGACGACGACAGAGCCGGCGTCGAGTTCGTTGGTGCCGATGATGACGGCGAACGTGGCGCCGCTGCGGTCGGCCACCTTCATCTGGCTTTTCATGCTGCGGTTCTCGAACGCTCGATCGGACGAGATGCCGGCCGCACGCAGCTCGGCGGTGATCCGCAGCGCTTCGGCGCCGCCGGTGGTGTCGACGACGAACACGTCGACATCGGTGGCGGGCGGCGCGAACACGCCTTCGTCGTCGCATGCGAGCAGCGTCCGGTCGAGCCCGAGGGCGAACCCGACACCCGGCGTCGACGGCCCGCCGAGGGACTCGACGAGGCCGTCGTATCGACCGCCGCCGCCCAGCGCGTTCTGGGCCGAGTCGAGGGTGAGGCCCTGGTACTCGAACGTCGTATGGCGGTAGTAGTCGAGTCCGCGCACGAGCGTTGCGTCGATGGCGAAGGGGATGCCGAGGGTGGTGAGGCCCGCCTGCACCGCTTCGAAGTGAGCGGCGGCCGCGTCGCTGTAGAAGTCGGCGATGCGTGGCGCCGACGCAACGATGGCTGCGTCCTGCGAACGCTTCGAGTCGAGGACCCGCAGCGGGTTCTTCGTCAACGTGACCCGACTCTCGGGTGACAACGCGTCGAGGTCGGCCTCGAAGTGCGCCTGCAGCGCGGCAACGTAGCGGGCGCGATCGTCGGGCTCGCCGAGCGAGTTGAGCAGGAGCTTCACCTGATTCAGGCCAAGCGCACCGAAGAACTCCCAGCCGAGCGCGATGATCTCGACGTCGAGATACGGGTCGTCGGCGCCGAGCACTTCGATGCCCACCTGGTCGAACTGGCGGTATCGCCCGCGCTGGGGCTTCTCGTAGCGGAACTGTGAACCGGTGTACCAAATCTTCCACGGCGTGGCCGGCCGGTGCTGCACGAACGCACGGCACACCGACGCGGTCAACTCGGGCCGCAGCGCGATGTGGCGCCCGCCCTTGTCGACAAAGTCGTACATCTCCTTGGTGACCACATCGGTGGCGTCACCGATGCGTTGGAACACGCCGAGGTCTTCGAGTAACGGCGAGATCACCTGCCCGTAGCCGGCCCGCTCGGCGACGTCGGCGAACACCTGCACGAAGCGACGCCAACGCGCCGATTCGGGAGGCAGGATGTCGCGCATCCCGGGGCTGGTCTGGAACTCGGGCACGGCTGCTCATGCTACCGGTGCACCCGTTGCGGCCTGGCGGAATTGGGTGCACCCCGCCACCCGCGCTCGTCAGGTGAGCAGCCGCAAGGCGGTGAACACACCCATCCCGACAGCCATCATCACCAGCATGTTGCGCGTCTTCGCGAACACGGCCGTGGCGGCGATCAGCGCCCACATCTGATGGTTGCCCCATGCGATCGTGACGTGCCGGTCGTGCGACAGCACGCCGGGCGCGATGATCGCCGCCAGCGCGCACGCGGGTGCGTACCGCAACGCGCGCTCCAACCCGACCGGCAGCTGCACGCGAGCAGGCAGTACGAAGAAGCTCGATCGCGTCAACACCGTGGCGGCGGTGAGCCCCACGATCGCGGGCACCATGTAGCCCCAGTGGTCGATCCAGCTCATCGAATGCCTCGTTCCGCAGCCGCGCGCCGGTCGGCCTGCCACCGCTCGGCAACCATCGCAACCGAGACGCCGGCCGCCACCGAGACGAGCAACCCGAGGCGGAGCGGCATCCCCACCGTCACCAACGACAGCACCACAGCGACGATCACCCCGGTCACCGCGGGCAGCTTGGTGGCCATCGGAACCAGCACGGCGACGAGGGCAAGGTACGCCGCGAGTTCGAGTCCCCAGTCGGTGGGGGCCAACCCGCCGAGCAGCAGCCCGGCGATCGACGACACCTGCCACGCTGCCCAGTTGAGCAGTGCGCCTCCGTAGAAGTAGCCCCACTGCTCGGGCGATCCGCGCACGGGATCGTCGCGGAACCGCAAGGAGAACATCGCGAAGCCAAGATCACCGTTGACGTACCCGGCGAGCAGCCGCTGGCGCAGGGTGAGCCCGACGAACGCAGGTCGGCTGGTGGCGGCGAAGATCACGAATCGCAGGTTCACGACGAGCGCGGTCGCCCACACGATCGGCAGTGGCGCACCGACGGCGAGCAACGGCAGCACCGCGAGCTGGGCCGACCCGGCGTACACGGTGACGGTCATCAGCAATCCGATCGCAACCGGCATCCCGTAGTTCACCATCGCGACGCCGGTGACGAATCCCCACACCACGATCGCCACCGTGAACGGGGCCATCGCCCGCACACCTTCGCGATAGGCCAGCGGATCGATGGGCGCGACCCACCGGTGTCGCACGCTCGTCATCTGCACGTCGATCAGGATGCCAGAGGGCGGTGCGCATCACCCAAGCCGCGCCGGTCGCGCACTGCGGTGTCCAGCCACAGCGCGAGTCCGAGCAGCGCGATCGCCACGATGCCGTCGAGCCACCAGTGATTGCCCGTCGCCGACACCGCGATCATCGTGATGATCACGTGCCCCAGCGCGAGCCACCGCCACCGACTCGTCGATGCAGCCACCACACCGAACGACACCACGGCCGCCCACGCGATGTGGATCGATGGCATCGCCGCCAGCTGATCGGACACGCCGGTACCCACCGGTCCGTACACGTCGAACCCGAACACGCTGGCGGTATCGATATAGCCGAGTCCCGGCACGAGACGTGGTGGGGCGACGCGCACGAAGTGAATCACCAAACACAGACCGGTGGTGATGGCGAGGCCGTTCCGCCAGTGCGGGTACACGTCACGGTGCCGGACGAACAGCCACACCAGGAACGCGATCAGCGCTGGCACGTGCATCACCGCGTAGTACGTGTTGAGGAACCGCCCGATCCATGCATGGTCGAGGACGAAGTGCTGCAGCGATAGCTCTGACGGCATCCGCAGCGCCCGCTCGATCCGGTCGACGTAGCGGGCACGACCCACGGCTCCCTCCGTTGTTGCGAACGGCAACTGCCGCGCCATCCGCCAAATCGCATACAACACGGCGAGCACCGTCAGCTCGGTTGCGGCCGCGCGGCCAGCCGTGCGCGCCGGCGTGGGCGACAGTCGGCTGAGGGCGAGGGTGCAGGTGCTGGCGAGCAGTGCGGTGAGGAGAGCCTGCTGCCACGTGGGCCAGGGCATCAATCGCCTTTGCCGGGGACCAGACGATAGGCGTCGTACACGCCATCGATCGTCTTGATCATCCGGAGCACGGCTTCGAGATGCGACGGGTCAGCCATCTCGAACTCGAACCGCATCTTCGCGACGCGGTCGCTTCCCGTGTGCGTCGAACAGGCCACGATGTTGACGTGCTGCTCCGATAGCGAGTTCGCCACGTCGCGGAGCAGCTTCGATCGGTCGAACGCGATCACCTCGACGCCGGCACGGAACAGGGTGCCGCGCTGGTCGCCATCCCACTCGACCTCGATGAGCCGCGTGGCTTGCTCGCTCATCAGGCTCTCGGCGTTGGCGCAGTCGGCCCGATGGACCGACACCCCGCGGCCGCGCGTGACGAAGCCGATGATCTCGTCGCCCGGCACCGGGGTGCAGCACTTGGAGAGTCGGATCAGCACGTCGTCGAGTCCCTCGACGTGCACGCCCGGGCTCTTCTTTGGCCGCCGGTTCGCGCGCATGTTGAGGATGCTCGACGACACCTGGTCGTCGTCACTCGCCTGGTACGCCCTCGCCACCTTCTGGGCGAAGCCGTGTGCCGACACGTGGTTCTCGCCGATCGCGGCGAGCAAGCCGTCGAGATCGGTGAACCCGGCAGTCTCCATCTCGAGGATCAACGCCTCGCTCTTCCACGCTCGCGACAGCGGCACGCCTTCGCGGCGGAGTTCCTTCGTCAGTTCGTCGCGGCCCACCTCGATCATGTCGACGCGGCGTTCGCGCGAGAACCACTGGCGGATCTTGTTGCGTGCCCGAGGCGACTCGGCGAACTGCAGCCAGTCACGCGACGGTGCCGCAGATTCGAGCTTCGACGTGAAGATCTCGCACGTGTCACCGCTGCGCAGCGTGTGGTCGAGCGCCACGAGCCGTCCGTTGATCTTGGCCCCGATGCACGCATGGCCGACCTCGGTGTGCACCGCGTAGGCGAAGTCGACGCACGTCGACCCGACCGGCAACGTGACCACCCGGCCCTTCGGGGTGAACACGAACACCTCGTCTTGTTCGAGGTCGGTCTTCAGGTTCTCCATGAAGGCGGCCGGGTCGATGATGTCGGCCTGCCAGTCGATGATCCGGTTCAACCAATCGATGTCGGCCGATGCTGGGTCGTCCTTGTAGGCCCAGTGCGCGGCGACGCCCCACTCGGCCCGCTGGTGCATCTCGCGGCTGCGGATCTGCACTTCGATCACCTTGCCACCGGGGCCGATCACGGTGGTGTGCAAGCTCTGGTAGAGGTTGAACTTCGGCATCGCGATGTAGTCCTTGAACCGACCCACCACCGGCTTGTATCGACCGTGAATCGAGCCGAGCGCGGCGTAACAGTCCTTCACCGAATCGACGATCACGCGCACGGCGACGAGGTCGAAGATCTCGTCGAACTCCTTGCCCTTCTGGACCATCTTCTCGTAGATGCTCCACAGGTGCTTGCCCCGCCCGGTGACCTCGGCCTCGATGCCCACCTCGGCAAGTCGAGCGCGCACCTCCGCGATTGCCTTCGCCACGTAGACATCACGCTCGGGGGCCCGAGTGCTGACGAGATGGTCGAGCTCGGCGTATCGCTTCGGATAGAGCGACGCGAACGCGAGGTCTTCGAGCTGCTGGCGGAGCTCTTGAATGCCGAGCCGGTGCGCGAGCGGCGCGTAGATGTCGAGCGTCTCCTGCGCGATGCGGCGCTGCTTCTCGCTCGGCATCGCGGCGATGGTGCGCATGTTGTGCAAGCGATCGGCGAGCTTGATGATGAGGACCCGCAGGTCCTTCGCCATCGCCACCAGCATCTTGCGCATCGTGGCGGCCTGCT
>JBMOFX010000176.1:0-5767 GCA_049318665.1 Ilumatobacteraceae bacterium
GCACGGGGGTGTCAAGCCCTGCGCTGACGCGGGCCACTTGGGCCGCGGTTACCTGAGGTCGACGAGGTCGACGACGAAGACGAGGGTCTCGCCGCCCTTGATGACGCCGCCCGCTCCCCTGCTGCCGTAACCGAGGTCCGGCGGGATGGTGAGACGCCGACGGCCGCCGACCTTCATGCCAGCCACACCCTTGTCCCAGCCTTCGATGACTTCGCGGGCCCCGAGGCGGAAGTCGAACGTGTCGCCACGGTTCCAGCTGGCGTCGAACTCCTTGCCGGTGCTCCACGCCACGCCCGCGTAGTGGACGATGACGCGCTTGCCGACGATGGCCTCGGCGCCATCACCGACGATCTCGTCGTCGATGACGAGTTCGGCGGGAGGCGGGCCGTCGGGAATGGTGATGGAGGGCTTGGTGCGATCGCTCATGGGCGGCGACGCTAGCGAACTCCGATGCGAACTGCCCTTATGCGCCGAGCGCCAACAGCGACACACCGACGGCCGTCGCCCCTACCCCGACGGCCTGCCACCAGCGCATGCGTTCGTGGTTGAACATCACCGACAGGATCACCGCCACGGTGGCGAACTGTGAGGTGGCGACCGACACCGGACCGGATGCGCCGCGTTGGAAGGCGAGTTGCAGCGCCCCCATCGCAATCCCGCCGAGCGCGCCGGCCGTCACCGCGGCTCGCCGCCCGGATGGGTCGGTCGCAAAGAAGGGTGCACTGCCGAAGATCGCGACGACCGACAGCAGCAGGAATCCGCTGACGCGTTGGACGACAACGGGGGCGAGACCTGCCTCGGTCGACACCTCCCCCATCAACGTGAACGCGAGTCCGAAGAGCACGCCCGAGGACACGCCGAGCACTGCGCCGAGTCGAACGCTGCCGGTGCCGCCGGGCGTGTAGCCGGTGAGGCCCAGCGCGAGGAGACCGATGGCGATACCGACCGCGCTGAGTGCGCTCGGCCGAACGCCGCGTGCCGCGTCGACCACCACGGGGACCGCCGCGAGGATCACCGATGACATCGGTGCGACCACGCCGATGCGAGCGATGGCGTAGCCGCGGTAGAGCAGCAGCAGACCACTCACCATGAACAGACCCGACAGCGCCCCGATGAGGCTGTCGCGCACGATCCAGCGCGATGCCACCAGGAGGAGCAGGAACGGCGTGAGCAGCGTGGAGACGCCGATGGCAGTGCGGGTGACGGTGATCGCCGGTGTGGTCCGTGCCGCTCGTGCCGCCCAGAAGTCGGACGTTCCGATCAGCACCGCCGCCGCGACGGCGAAGATCAGCGCCACGAACTCATGCGTAGAACTGCGCGGCCCACTGGCGGAACTGCAGGAACGGGCCGTCGGTGTCGGCGAGCGCGGGCCGTTCGATGAACTTCTTGTGCTCCCAGATCGGCTTGTCCTCGAGGAGTTGGCGTGACACCTCGTCGACGAACGCCTTCCCCACCGATGACGTGACCGCGTCGTCGGCGAAGCGGCGCACCACGAACGTGAACCGCATCTCGCAACGGTCGCGCTCGATCGGTGTGGCACAGCCGAGCAGCACGGTCTCGACGATGCCGGTGAAGCGCACCACGGAGAAGCCGGGGCCGTAGCCGTCGCTGTCGATCCGGCCCTCGGTGGTGCCGCGTGGCGTGACGAAGTACTGCGTCGATCGCATCCGCGACAGCGGACCGTCGGTGTCGTAGCTGTCGAGCACGGGCACCTCGGCGGTGCGGTGGACGTAACGGAAGTGTGCGGCGTCGACGCCGTTCTCGGCCATCTCCTGCCAGGCGGTGGCGATCTCGAACTGGCGGTGGAACGGATCGGAGAACTGCTCCCCCACCTCGCCGTTCGCGAGCTCGATGACCTCCGGAATCTCCCACGACGGCGGCTCTTCGTGCGGGTGGTACCACGCCATCACGAGGCCGTTGCGTTCGATCACCGGATAGGTGCGCAGCCGGGCCTTGCCGTTGGTGCGCTGGCTGTAGGGGATGTTCGTGTTCCGACCGTCGGCGTCGAACTGCCAGGCGTGGAACGGGCACACGATGTCGCAGCCCGACACGGTGCCGCCGTGGCCGAGGTGTGCGCCGAGATGAGGGCAGTACGCGTCGTGCACATGCGCGGTGCCGAGCTCGTCGCGCCACAACACGAGTTCGGTGCCGAACGCGCGTCGCGGCAGCACGCCGAGCGGCTCGAGCTCGTGGCTCCAGGCGAGGACGAACCAACCGAACGGGATCGGCCACGGCCACCGTTCGTCGGTGCTCACCGCAGCAGTCTCGACAGTCACAGCCCGAGCACCTTTCGTGCGTTGTCGCGCAGGAACTTCGGCCACACCTCGTCGCGCAGCGGCACGTCGTCGAGCTCGCGCATGATCCGATCGAGGCTGAGCCCCATCGGGAAGTAGCCGGCGTACATCACCTTGTCGCTGCCACGAGTATTCGCATAGTCGATGATCGCCTTCGGGTAGTAGCGCGGCGCAAATGCGGAGGTCGAGTAGTAGAGGTTCGGCCACTTCAGCAACAGCTTCACCGCGAGGTCGACCCACGGCTCGGCACCGTGACGCATGATGAACACGAGCTCGGGGAAGTCGTAGCAAACGGTGTCGACTCGCTCGACGTGCTGCGGCGCAAGGGGCAGTCGCGGCCCGGGGACACCAACACAGCACAGCACCGGGATGCCGAGCTCGATGCACTTCGCATAGACGGGGTACATCCGACGGTCGTCGATCGGCAGCGGCGGGTTGCATCCCGAGGGGAACAGCGACACGCCGCGGATGCCGAGCTCGTCGTGGGCACGCGAGATGGCGCGCACCACGTCCATGCCACCGTTGGGGTCGACGTGGAGACAGCCGATGAACCGGTCGGGGTGCAGTGCGACGGCGTCGTTCTGCACGCTCTCCCCCGCCGCCACATCGAGCGACACACCGATCAGCGCCTGCTCGATGCCGTGGCCGTCCATCTGGTCGAGCGTCCACGCGATCATGTCGGTCGCGCTCGGGTCTGCGGGGATGTCCTTGAACATGTACTGCGCTGGCATCGCCATCGACTTGCTCTCGGCGTCACGCAACGTCGGCTGCAAGAACGAATACCACTGGTCGCGCAAACCCGGTTCGGGGATGCCGAGCATGAGATCGACCACCCCCACGTCGCTCGGCTTCCCCATGGAGGGCGACGTTAGTCATGCGAGCTGCGGCAACAGCACGTGGACCGGTCTGCTCCCCTCGTCTACGTTTCGCCCATGGCGCTTCCCACCACTGGCATCCCACGTGACGACATCTTCGAGCAACTCGACACGCTGAAGGCAGGCGATGTGCAATGGCGCGACGGGTACGCGTTCACGCTTGCGTACAACGCGGGCTCCGACGTGCTCGCGGTGGCTGAAGAGGCATATCGGCGGTTCAGCAGCGAGAACGCGCTCAACCCCGCGGCATTCCCGAGCCTGCGACGGATCCAGCAGGACGTCGTCGACATCGTCGCCGACTGGCTCGAGGTGGGGCCCGACGGTGCCGGCTTCATGACGTCCGGAGGGACCGAGAGCATCCTCATGGCGGTGAAGGCCGCACGCGAGCGGGGCCGCAAGGAGCGCGGCATCACCAACCCGAACGTGGTGCTGCCGACCTCGGCGCATGCTGCGTTCGAGAAGGGCTGCTACTACTTCGGGCTCGAGACCCGACGTGTCCCGGTACTCGCCGATTGGCGGGCCGATGTGGAGGCGATGGAGGCCGCCATCGACGAGAACACGGTGCTCGTCGTCGGCTCCGCACCGCAGTACCCGCAGGGCGTCGTCGACCCGATCCCAGCGATCGCTGCGCTCGCCGCCGCGCGCGACATCAACTGTCACGTCGACGCGTGCATGGGTGGCGTCACGCTCACCTACCTGAAGCGTCTCGGCCACGACATCCCGCCGTGGAACTTCGCGGTGCCCGGGGTGACCAGCATCTCGGTCGACCTGCACAAGTACGGATACACCGCGAAGGGCGCGTCGGTGATCATGCACCGGAACAAGCAGCTCCGTCAGTACCAGGTGTTCCTCACCGACAACTGGCTCGGCGGGTTCTACGGATCGTCGGGTGTGCTCGGCACGAAGAGCGGCGGCGCGATGGCTGCCGCGTGGGCGGTACTGCAGTTCATCGGCAACGACGGCTACCTGCGGCTCACGGCTGCGGCGCGCCGGGCGTGTGAGCAACTCGCGCAGGGCATTCGCGACACACCCGAGCTCACCCTGTGGGCGGAACCCGACGCAACGCTGCTGTCGTTCGGCGCCACCGACCCCGAGTCACTCGACATCTACGCGGTCGCTGACGGCATCTGGCAACGTGGCTGGTTCGTCGACCGGCAGGGTCCACCGGCGTCGATCCACTGCACGGTGAACGCTGTCCACGACGGTCGGATCGAGCAGTTCGTCGGCGACCTGCGTGCTGCCGTCGCGGAGGCGATTGCGGCGAAGGCGTCAGGTGAGAGGGGCGCCTACGGCGCCGTTGAGTGAGCGAGCCGCCTCGATGCGATCGTGGAGCTGATCGAGCCATTCCTCGACGGCCGTGTTGAGGCGCTGTCGCTCTCCTGTCGCAAGCAGGTCCATCACCAAACCGGAGAACGCTGCCTTCACCAGGGTTCCCTCGAGCTCGGCCCGCTCCGGAGCGACACCGTCGGCCACGAGGCGCTGTTCGACGTAGTGCCGCCAAACGCCGATCTGGTCGGCCCGGACGTGGCCGGCGAGGCCCGTCACCGAGTGGTCGAGTGCGGCCGCCTCGTAGTTGAGCCGAACGAGCGCGAGGTTCTCGTCGCTGGCGGTCACCCATGTCCACCACTGGCGGTACAGCTCGACCGTCGTCAAGCGGGGTGACCGGTCGGACCACTCCTGCTGCACCGCGACTTGGCGCTCGATCGCTCGTGCCAACGCTGCGGTGACCAGCTCTTCCTTCGTGCCGAAGTGATGCACCAGGCGGTTGATGCTCACATCGAGCGTCGCCGCCATCGGGCGCAGCGTGGCCTGAGCCAGTCCGTGCTGCGCGAGGTAGAGGACGATCTGGTCGAGCAGTTCCTGACGTCGTTCGAGGTCAGGGGTCCGCGCCATGACGGCGCACCCTAGTTGGTTGGGTCAACCTGGATCGGCGGTGCCGACGATCTGGCCTGCCACCATCGTTCGTGCGATCAAGGGGACACCGGGTCGATAGACGAGGTGTGCGTACGACGGCGCATCGAGCATCACCAGGTCGGCGCGCGAGCCGACCGTCAGCCGACCGAGATCGGGTCGACGTAGGGCCGCGGCACCACCCACGGTCGCGGCGCGAATCGCTTGATCGATCGTCATGTGCAGGTCGCGCACGGCCAGCGCGATGCAGAACGACATCGACGTGGTGTAGCTACTGCCCGGGTTGCAGTTGGTGGCGAGGGCGACCGTGGCACCCGCGTCGATGACGCGGCGTGCGTCGGGATAGGGCTGGCGTGTCGAGAAGTCGGTGGCAGGCAGGAACGTCGCGACGGTGTCGCTCGCTGCCAGCGCGGCGATGTCGTCGTCGGTGAGGTAGGTGCAATGGTCGGCCGACGCGCAGCCCATCTCCACCGCCAACTGCACACCCGGGCCGTGACCGAGTTGGTTGGCGTGCAGCCGGCAGCCGAGCCCGCGGGCGCGTCCCGCGCGCAGTACGGCGCGGCACTGATCGACATCGAACGCGCCGACCTCGCAGAACGCGTCGATCCACCGGGCGTGTGGGACCGCTGCGTTGAGCATGTCACCGCAGACGAGGTCCACGTAGGCGTCCTGGCGACCCTCGAACTC
>JBMOFX010000177.1:0-5707 GCA_049318665.1 Ilumatobacteraceae bacterium
GGCGAATCGAACTCACCCCCGAACGAACCATCCGCATCTGGCGACCCGACGGGGAACACCTCATCGACTCCCCCTTACAACCCAACGTCCCGAACGAACACGAGCGAGCACCGACGCGCCCCGACAGCACGGTCGCGGCCTGATTCGCGCACTCGCTGTGCCGACGGTCGCAGGGTTCGAGCTGATCCGCGTGGCCGCTCCGGGCGAACCGCTGCGATCATGGCGGGATGGATCGCGACACAGCACCGGCCGACCTCGCGTGGGGCGCCTTCACCGAAGAGACACCGTGGGTGCTGGAGCGCGACACGATCCGCTGGTACCCGCTCGCCGAACGCCTCCGTGCGGCGGCCAGGGCCGAAGTGCCGGGCCTCACCAAGGCGACGAAGGTGCCGCCGGGTGCTCGCGTGGTGACGGTGGTGGGCTCGCTCGGCAAGGCCATCGTGCCGTGGATGATCCGCAAGAAGCGCGGGCGTTTCCTCACCCCCGAAGCCAGCCGGGCCGACATCTCACGCCGACTCCGGATCGCCGCCGAGCGGCTCGGGCCCACCTACATCAAGCTCGGGCAGGTCATCTCGAGCGGTGAGGGCCTGTTCCCCGCCGAACTCGTCTCCGAGTTCAAACTGTGCCGCGACCAGGTGCCGGCCGAGCCGTTCGAGCTCGTCCGGCAGGTGGTCGAGAGCGATCTCGGGGGACGCCTCGAAGATCTGTTCCTCTCGTTCGACCGGACACCACTCGCCGCGGCCTCGATCGCGCAGGTGCATGCAGCGGTGCTTCGCTCCGGCGAAGAGGTCGTGGTCAAGGTGCAGCGGCCCAGCGTGTCGCGGCTCGTGCGCAAGGACCTGCGAGTCATGGCGTGGCTTGCGCCGCACCTGGTCGGTCGCATCCCGATTGCTGCGCTTGCCAACCCGCCCGCGCTCGTGGACCTGTTCGCCGAGACGATCGTGGAGGAGCTCGACTTCCGGATGGAGTCGGCGAACATGATCGACGTCGCGTCGATGTTGTGCGAGCTCGGCCAGCGCGGTTACGTCGTGCCACGGCCGCACCCCAGCTTGGTCACGCGACGAGTGCTCGTGATGCAACGCCTGCGCGGCTTCAACTTCGACGACGTGGTCGGCATGAAGGACGCCGGGATCGACACCGAGGATGTGGTGCGCACTGCGATGGTGGCGCTCATGGAGGGTGCGATGGTCTACGGCGTGTTCCACGGCGACCTGCACGGCGGCAACCTGTTCGTCCTCGCCGACGGACGCACCGCGCTCCTCGACTTCGGCATCGTCGGCCGCCTCACCGGCGAGCGGCGCTTGGCCTTCCTGCGGATGATGCTGGCCGCCACCACCAACGACGTGCCCGGCCAGATGGCGGCGATGCGCGATCTCGGGGCGCTGCCACCCGATACCGACCTCGAATCGGTGATCCGCGACCTTCGCCTCGACCTGCCGCCGATCGACCCCACGTCGCTCACCGGCGAGGAGCTCGTCGCCGAGATGCAGCGAGTCGTAAAGGCGCTGCTCGGCTACGGCGCCCGCATGCCCAAGGAACTCATGCTCTACGTGAAGAACATGGTGTTCCTCGACGGGGCGATGGCCCGGCTCGCACCCGACCTCGACCTGATCGGCGAGATCGCGAAGATCTCGATGATGTTCGCCGAGCGGCATGGCGAGCGTCTCGGTCGCGAGCTCGGCATCGACCCCACCTCGGTGGAGCTGAACATGGATGGTGTGAAGGCCGGCTTCGGTGTCGACACGAACACCGAGTCGCTCACCTATCGCGAACTCCAAGCCCGCCGCGACCTCATCAGCAAGCGCATGCGCGACCAAGTCGCCCGCTGACCCCACCCGAGTCATTCGGCGCGCGACGGCTGCACCGAGACCCTCGGTCACGACAGGCACGGCTACGTTGGACGAGCCATGCGTCTTGTGATCGCCCGCTGCTCCGTCGACTACGCAGGTCGACTCACCGCCCATCTCCCAGAGGCGACTCGGCTGATCATGGTGAAGAACGACGGCTGCGTGGCGATCCACGCCGACGGGGGCGCGTACAAGCCGTTGAACTGGATGAATGCGCCGAACACGATCACCGATCACGGGGATCATTGGACGGTCTCGAACCCCAAGGGCGAGACGCTGACAATCACCTTGCACGAGGTGTTGGCCGACTCGAGCCACGAACTCGGTGAGGATCCGGGCTTGCAGAAAGACGGCGTGGAAGCCCACCTCCAAGAGCTCCTCGCGGCGGCACCGCAGGCCATCGAAGATGGCCTCACGCTGGTGCGACGCGAGTACCCAACCGCGATCGGCCCGATCGACCTGGTGTGTCGAGACGGGGATGGTCAGGTGGTGGCGATCGAGGTGAAGCGACGTGGCGACATCGATGGCGTGGAGCAACTCGGGCGCTACATCGAGCGGCTCCATCTCGACTCGTCCCTCGGGCAGGTGCGGGGCGTGTTCGTCGCGCAGGTCGTCAAGCCGCAGGCCCGTGTGCTGGCCGAGGCGCGGGGATTCCGGGTCGTCGAGGTCGACTACGACGAGCTCCGCGGGATGCGTCCGGACGATTTGCGGCTGTTCTGATCAGGCTCCACCCGGACTCGATCCCCAACGATGGCCCTGGGGACGGCCAGACTGTCTCCGTGGAACGGGTGGCGGGAGTCGTGCAGCGCTACGCGTGGGGCAACCCGACGGCGATTCCTGATCTCATCGGCGTGGCTCCGGACGGCGAGCCCTGGGCTGAACTGTGGCTCGGCACCCATCCTGGGGGCCCGGCGGCGCTCTCGGATGGCAGACCCCTGACTGACATCACCGGTGACCTCCCCTACCTGCTCAAGGTGTTGGCGGCGAGCCAGCCCCTGTCCCTGCAGACCCACCCGAGCCCGGCACAGGCTGTTCCGGGCTTCGACCGTGAGGATGCGGCGGGGATCGATATCGATTCGGCGGAGCGCATCTACAAGGATCGCTCTGGCAAGCCCGAGGTGCTGTGCGCGATCACGCCGTTCCGAGCCCTGTGCGGCTTCCGTCCGGTGGCGGCATCGATCGAGATCTGCGACCAGATCGGTGCCGCCACACTCGCCGATGCACTCCATCATCGACGACTCGCCGATGTCGTGGCGGCGCTCTACCGGCGCGAGCTCGATGCATCACCGATCATCGAGGCCTGTCGTGCTGGGCGCAGCACCTGCTCGGAGGCGAGCACGGTGGCCGAGCTCGCCGATCGGTACCCGGATGATCCGAGCGTGGCCGTTGCCTTGCTGCTCAACCTCGTCGAACTGCAGGACGGCGATGCGATCTTCCTCGGCCCAGGAAACCTTCACGCCTACCTTCTGGGTACCGGCATCGAGGTGATGAGTGCGAGCGACAACGTCGTGCGCGGTGGGATGACGACCAAGCACGTCGACGTCGAGGAACTGCTCCGCGTCCTCGTCATCGAGCCGCTCCCCGACCCGCGATGCCCGGTGTCGCAACCCGAGCCCGGTGTGTGGCGCTACGACACGCCGGACACGCCGTTCCGTCTGTGGCGGTGGATCATCGACGGCCATCGACAGCACACCGCTACCGGGCGGGAGTTGTTGATCTGCACCGAGGGTGACACCGACGTGCTTCGTCGTGGGGAGACCGTGGTGCTGCTCCCTGGCGACGTGATCGAGTTGACCGGCAACGCGACCGTCTTCCGGATCGAGGAGCGCGCCTTCCCGATCTGACCGAGGGTTTCGGTGCACCCGTCGCGACACCGGCGACTCGGGTGTGCACGTGGGACTCGGTCGGCGGCCAGGGACTCGGGCGGCGGCCAGGGACTCGGTCGGCGGTCGGGGACTCGGGTGGGTTAGAGGCGGAGGACGGCGTCGAGGGCGAGGTCGAGGAGACGTTCGCGGGCGCTGGTCTGGTGCTCCCAATCGCGGTGATCCCACTCGGCCGCGCTCACGTCGTCGCCGGCGTAGAGGAGTTGCCCGTACTCGACGCCTCGGAACGCGGCGCACGCGAACATCGCGGACGCTTCCATCTCCACGGTCACGCAACCCTGCTCACGGCGTCGGGCGACCTTCGCGGGGGTCTCGCGGAAGAACGCGTCCGTGGTCCACGTGAGCCCGCGATCGTGCGGCACGCCAGCCTCCGCGAGCACATCGTCGATCGCCCGCAGCGCACGGGGGTGCGGAGCCACGGCCGTCTCGGCGGGCGCGTAGTGGTAGCTGGTGCCTTCGTCGCGGATCGCACCGGTGGGCACGATGACGTGGCCGACATCGAAACCCGGCTGGATGATGCCGGCGCCACCGCAGCCGATGATCGACGTCGCCCCCAGCGCGATGAGCACCTCGAGCGACGACACCGCGGCGGGCGCGCCCACTCCGGGGCTCACCAGCGCGACCGACTCACCACGATGCTGGACGATGCAGACAGCGTGATCGCCGTGCTCGAACGGCACGTGGTACACCGGCTCGGCGCCCTCCGTTCGCTCGCGAACGACGTTGCCGAACCAGCACGTCACCGCCCGCCGCGGAAAGGACTGCGAGGTCCCGTGGATCGACGGGTTGATGACCGCGTCGACCGTGGGGTCGAACTCGAACAGCGGGTGCTCGCTCGGCGTGAACGCCGAGGTCACGATCCGGACACCGTGCGGCGGATCTCGACGATCTTCTCGTTGGCGTGGTTCACGTCGCTCCCCTGCTCGTCCATCAGCGCGGCGCGATCCTTCGCAGCCTCCCGCTCGGCGATCGTGGTGTCGACGCGTGCGAGCGCGGCCTCGACCCCGTGCTCGTGGATGAACTCGGCCCACTCGACGAGCGCGTCGACCATGTCGGCCTCGGGCACGACCGCCACGTTGCGCCCCTTCACGAACAGGTGGCCGCGCTTGTTGCCCGCCGCGATGCCGAGGTCGGCCTCGCGCGCCTCGCCGGGCCCGTTGACGACGCACCCCATCACGGCCACCTGCAGCGGGATCTTGCGGTCACCGAACGCGGCCATCGCACGGTTGGCGACGTCGATCACGTCGATCTCCGCACGCCCACAACTGGGGCACGCAATCAGGTCGACGTTCTTGCGCTCGCGCAGACCCAACGCTTCCAACAGCTGACGGCCGGCCCGAGCCTCTTCGACCGGATCAGCGGTGAGCGAGTAGCGGATGGTGTCGCCGATGCCTTCGAGCAGCAGCGTGGCGATGCCGGCTGTGGCCTTCACGAGCCCTGCGGGCGGCGGCCCAGCCTCGGTGACCCCGAGGTGCAACGGCGCATCGGTGACCTCGCTGAGCTGGCGATACGCCTCCACCATCAGCGGCACGCTCGACGCCTTCACGCTGATCTTGTAGTCGTGGAAGTCGACATCCTCGAAGTAGCGGATCTCCTGGAGCGCGCTCTCGACCATTGCCTCCGGTCGGATGCCGCCCCACTTCTCGTAGAGGGCCGGATCGAGCGAGCCGCCGTTCACCCCGATGCGGATCGGGATGCCGCGGTCCTTTGCTTCGGCCGCCACAGCCTTGATGTGTTCGGGCCGGCGAATGTTGCCGGGGTTGAGTCGCAGCCCGTGGACGCCTGCTTCCATCGCGGCGAGCGCCATTTTGTACTGGTGATGGATGTCGGCGATCACCGGGATCGGCGAGCGCGGCACGATCTGGGCGAGGCCCTCGGCCGCCTCCTGCTCGTTGCAGGTGCAGCGCACGATGTCGCAGCCGGCAGCAGCGAGCGCATAGATCTGCTGGAGCGTGCCCTCGACGTCGGCGGTCTTGG
>JBMOFX010000178.1:0-5705 GCA_049318665.1 Ilumatobacteraceae bacterium
GCTGAGCGCCCTGGGCCTGCTCGGGCGAGAAGTAGGTGGCGGTGCCCATCACCGAACCGACCTGCGTGAGGTTGGCCTCGGTCGCGGCGTTCATGGCGCGGGCGATGCCGAAGTCGGCGACCTTCACCTGCCCGGCACTGCCGATGAGGATGTTGGCCGGCTTGATGTCGCGATGGACGACACCGTTCTTGTGCGCGAACGCGAGTGCTGCCGACACCTCGCTGGCGATCTCGGCGGCCTGCACCGAACTGACATGACCGTTCGCTTTCAGGATGTCGGCGAGCGTGCGGCCCTGCACGTACTCCATCGCCATGTAGTACGTGTTGGAGTACTTGCCCCAGTCGTAGACGCTGACGATGTTGGGGTGGTTGAGGTTGGCGGCCGACTGTGCCTCGCGACGGAACCGCTCGACGAAGTTCGGGTCGGTCGCGAATTCGGGGAACAGCACCTTGATCGCCACGGGGCGATCGAGCAGCAGGTCGCGCGCGAGGAAGACGTCGGCCATGCCGCCACGCCCGATGCGGTTCTGGATCTCGTAGCGCTCGTTGAGAACGATGCGCTCACTGGGTGTTGTCACGTTGGTCCTGCTTCACGTGGGCGCACGAGTGATCGGGCGGAGGGAAGGATACCGAGCATGGGGAGGCGGCACCGGTCATGGTGCCACCGGTGTTGCCGTTGCTTCGGTGGCGAACAGGTAATCGAGGACCTGCTTGGCGATCGGCCCGGCCAACTTGCCGCCGGTGCCCGCGCTGATCTCGTCGGTGGTCCCCTTGAGCATCACGCTGATCGCGTAACGCGGCGCGCTGGCCGGCGCGAAGCCGATGATCCACGCGTGCGACCGTTGGGGTTGGCCGGCTGCATTGAGCTGGGCGGTGCCGGTCTTGGCTGCGGCCTGGATCCCGTTGGCGAGTTGCATCGGCCGACCCGTGCCCTGGTTGACCACGCCGATCATGAGTGCCGTGAGCTCAGCAGCCGTGGTGGGCGAGATCGGTTGCTTCCACACCACCGGTTGCGTGCGCTGGAGCAACGTCTCGTCGTGGTAGCGGGTGGCCTCCACGACGTGCGGTGTCATCATCACGCCGCCGTTGGCCACAGTGGAGGCGACCATCGCCATGTGCAGCGGTGTCATCAGGTCGTTGCCCTGGCCGAACCCACCGATCGCGAGCAGTGGGAGGTTGTCGGTGAAGTCGCTCACCTCACCGAAGAAGCTGGCCGCGGGGCGAGGCAGGTCGATCGGAATGCGCTCGCCGATGCCCCATCGCTTCGTGCCGTCGACCATCCGCTGCGGGCCGAGCTCGGTGGCCATCTGCGCGAACGGGATGTTGCAGCTGCGGTAGAAGACCTCGGGCATCGGCCCGCCGCACGGCTTGCCGCCGTAGTTCTGGATGGGGTCCGTCGTCTGCGGCGGGACCCATTCGGTCTCGACGGGGTAGGTGCTCTCCATCGACGCCACGCCGTTCTCGAACGCGATGCCGGTGGTGACCACCTTGAAGCTCGACCCCGGCATGTAGCGCTCCTGGTACGCGTTCGCGAGGAGGGGTTTGCCGGGGTAGTTGTTGAGGAACTCGAGGACCTCGCCGGCCTGCTTGCTGTCGTGCACGGCCACGAGGTTCGGGTCGAAGGTGGGGAAGCTGTACATCGCAAGGACGCGGCCGGTGGACGGCTCAGTCACCACCACCGACCCTTCACGCATCTCGCCGGTGACAGGGTCTTTCAGTGCATCTGCAACAACCTGCTGGAGATCGGCGCGCATCGTGAGCACGACGGAGCCGCTCGCGTCGCCGTCACCGAGCAGGTCGCGGATCGCCTTGATGCGCTGCGCGGATGTGGTGCCCATCAGTACATCGTTCTGCGTGCGCTCGAGTTGGGTGCTGCCGAAGTTGAAGCTCGTGTAGCCGGTGACATTGGCGAACAGCTGCCCGGTGGGGTACTCGCGTTGCAGCTTCAGCGAGTCGTTCGGGTTCGCCGACGGCACGCTGCGCGCCAGCACGATGCCGTCGGCGGAGATGATCTCGCCGCGCGGCTTGTTGAAGTCGCGCGTGGTCTGCCGATCGTTGCGCGTGTCGGCGGCCAGCTCGGCTTCGCGCTTCACCTGCAGCACGTTGAGCTGCACGAACAGGGCGACGTAGCAGACCAGCAGACCGATCGCGAGGCGGCGGATCTTGGAGTTCATGCGGCCGCTCGTCGCGCGAGGCGGCGCGCTTTGCGGGCGGCCCAACGTTCGCCGATCGTGAGGTCGTCGGGAACCTCGCCGAGGCGGCGGGCGGTGGAATCACTGATGCGAACGAGTAGGGCGAGGATGATGTAGTTGGCGAGCAAGCTCGAGCCGCCATAGCTCACGAACGGCAGCGTGATGCCGGTGAGTGGGACCACCCGGATGACGCCGCCGATGATGATGAAGGCCTGGAACCCGATGATGAACGTGAGGCCGGTGGCGAGGATCTTCTCGAACGGCCGGTCGGCACGGGTGGCGATGCGCAGGCCGGCGCCGATGATGAGGATGTACGCGATCAGGACGGCGGTGGCACCCGCCAGCCCGAGCTCTTCGCCGATCGCCGCGAAGATGAAGTCGTTCTTCACCTCGGGGATCTTCTGGGGGTTACCGAGGCCGAGGCCGGTGCCGTCGACCCCGCCATTCGCGAGCGCGAACATCGACTGGATCACCTGGTAGCCGCGGCCCTGATACAGGGGCCACGGATCCCGCCAGATCGCGACGCGCGTCTGCACGTTGTCGAACAGCCGCCACGCGACATAGGAGGCGCCGACGAAGAGCACGACGCCGATCACGAGGAAGCTGGTGCGCTCGGTGGCCACCCAGAGCATCACGACGAAGAGCGCGAAGAACAGCAGCGACGCGCCGAGGTCTTTCAGGCCGACCATCACGATGACGGCGAAGCTCCACGACAGCAGGATCGGCAGGAGGTGGCGTGGCTCGGGCAGGCGGAGCGGGCCCACCTTCCACGTGTTCGTGGCAATGAGCTCGCGACGTTCGGCGAGGTAGCCGGCGAAGAAGAGCGCGAGGCACACCTTTGCGAACTCGCCGGGCTGGAAGTTGATCGGTCCGATGCTCACCCAGATGCGTGCGCCGCCGAAGGTGCGACCAATACCGGGGACGAGGGGGAGCAGCAGGAGGCTCGCGCCGAGCGCGAAGAACGTCCACGTGTAGCGGGCGAGATCGGCCGGCCGTTGGACCACGAACAGCACCCCGATGTAGGCCGCGATCGCGATGAACGTCCACGTGGTCTGCAGGCCGGAGAGGCGATCGTCGAGACGGGTGATGACCACGTAGCCGAGCCCGTGGAGCAGCGCGGCGAGCGGCAGCAGCGTGGGGTCGGCGCCACGGGCGAAGACACGCGTCGCGATCGACGCGAGCAAGAGCAGGCCCAGCAGCGCGACGAGGAACGGGATGATGATCGGCGGGATCGTCGCGTTCTTGCCGAGCGAGGCGAGCGTGTAGGCGGCTGCCGTGATGCATCCCGCCATCACCACCAGGCCGAGCTCGGTGCTCCGCCGCGCCTGCGCGATCGGTGACGGCGTGCTCACGGTGACGTGCTCGGACTCGTCGCGATCGTGGTGCTCGTGGTGGACGTGGTCGTGCTGGTGGTGCTGCTCGACGTGGAGGTGGTCGACGTCGGGGTGGTCGGCGCCGGCGTGTCGGTGCCGGTGCCGGTGAATGCCACGGCGAGGAGCGTGATGCCCACGGTGAGGATCACTGCGCCGAGCAGCAGGAGGAGGAAGGTCTTCGCGGTGATCTTGCGGTTGAGCTGATGCGCCACCGGGCCGACCGGCGGGGGCAGCGGCGTGGGGAGCTGACTCGGCTCGGGATCGGGGTCGGACATGATGCTGTTCCGGCGCAACCCGTCGGTGATGTCGCCCTGCGGTTGCGTGTCGTCGAGCTCTGCGGGATCGAGTCCGTCGATCACGTCGATCACCACGACGGTGACGTTGTCGCGGCCGCCGTTTTCGACTGCGGCAGCGACGAGTGCGTCGGCCGCCGCTTGCGGCTCGGCATGCTCGCCGAGGATTCGCATGATGTCGCTGTCGTCGACCTCGTCGACGAGGCCGTCGCTGCAGAGGATGAACCGGTCGCCCTTCACGATCGGGAGCACCCACGAGTCGACCCGCACGTTGGGCTCGATGCCGAGCGCGCGGGTGACGATGTTGCGGCGCGGGTGGAAGCGGGCCTCGATCTCGGTGATGTGACCGGTAGCGAGGAGCTCCTGGACGTAGCTGTGATCGATCGTGGCGCGGATCAGCAGGCCATTGCGGCGGAGGTAGGCGCGGCTGTCGCCCACGTTCACGAGCGCGAGATGCTCCGCTCGCTTGTCGGTGGCGGGCACGACTGCGAGCGCCGTGACCGTGGTGCCCATGCCGCGCTGGGCAGCGTTGGTGTGCGCGGTCTGGAAGATGGCAGCGTTGGCCTCGACCACGGAGGCGACCACCACGTCGACGCTCGGCGCACCCACCGCGAGTCGATCCTTCAACGTGGTGGCGGCGAGCGCACTCGCGACCTCACCGGCTTGATGGCCGCCCATGCCGTCGGCCACCACGAAGACCATCGGCTCCGCGACGAACGCGTCTTCGTTTGCTTCGCGGACACGACCTGCGTCGGTGGCGGCTCCCCAGACGAGCGATGCCATCAGTTGGCCTCCCAGATCGATGCGCCGATCTGAATACGGTCGCCTTTGTTGAGCACGACCCCGTTGGTGACGCGCTCGCCGTTGAGATACGTGCCGTTGGTGGAGCCGAGATCCTCGAGCCAGGTGGTGCCCTCGGAGGTGAACACCCGCGCGTGGATCTGCGAGACGAACGCGTCGTCGGGGATCGAGATCGCGCAGTTGCTGGTGCGACCGATGCGCAACTCGGTGTTGACGAGGAACGTGGCACCCTTGCGTTCGCGTGGCTCGAGCACGACGAGGCGGTTGACGCGGCCCTTGCGGTTGCGGCGTGCGGGTTGCGGTGCGACGCCGACGGGGTTGGTGGCGTCGAACTCGGTGACGACCGGGGACGGCGCGTAGACCCCGGGGCGCGGTCCACGGACCTCGCTCCACACGGCCCACAGGACCCGCGCGAAGAAGAGGTAGAGCAACGCCAGAAAGGCGTACTTGAGGATCTCAAGGACTTGGTCGGTCATGCGGTGGGGGCGAGCGCCTCGTAGCGCAGGTGCGAGCTGCCGAGGCTGACGATGTCGCCGTCTCGAAGGGGCTGCTCGCCCGCGATGCGCAGTCCGTTGACCTTCGTGCCGTTGGTGGACCCGAGGTCGGCGATGACGATCGGGGCGCCCGGACGGACTTCGGCGTGACGACGGCTGACGTTGGGGTCGGCGAGCGCGACGCCGCACTCCGGCAGGCGACCGATGGTGACCACCTGCGCGCCGACGAACACGCGCTCGCCCGATGGCAGCACGAGATGCCCGGTGTTGGGCGCGATCTGCCGCGGTGCTGCGGGTGGCGGCGTCGCTGCCGGCGCCGGCGCGACCGGTGCTGGTGCCGGGGCCGGGGCCGGGGCCGGGGCCGGGGCCGGGGTGGGCGCGACGGCCTCTGGCTGCGGGGTCGGCACGACCGCTGCGACGACCGCTGCGACGGGCGCGATGACGGCTGGCGCGATGGCCGGTGGCTCGACGACCGGGACCGGGACCGCGATCGGCGCTGCGACCGGCTCGGGCACGAACGGTTCGGGTTGCACCGGCTGCGCGGGGATCGGTG
>JBMOFX010000179.1:0-5666 GCA_049318665.1 Ilumatobacteraceae bacterium
CCTATGTCGAAGAAGACCAAGAAGCGCAAGGCCAAGTTGCGCCGTTCCAAGGCCAACCACGGCAAGCGCCCCAACATGGGGCGTGGCTGAGGCCCATCCTGCGGGTCCGCCGCTGACGCGGCGTGACGATCTCGTCGACACCCTCCACGGCATCGACGTCCCGGACCCGTACCGGTGGCTCGAAGACGGTGATGACGCGGCGGTAACCCACTGGGTGGCCGCCCAGAACACGTACACCCGTGACGCGCTCGATGCTCGTCTCGACCGACCGCAGTGGCGTGAGCGCCTCTCATCGCTGATCTCGCTCCCGACAGTACTGTCGTGCAGCGTTCGCAGCGACCGACTGTTCGTGCTCGAGCGCCTCGCAGGCGCCGATCAGTACGCCCTCGTCGTGCGCTCCGCGAGCAATCCGACCGCTCCACCCAGCGTGCTGCTCGATCCAGCACTCCTTGCGGCCGACGGTGCGATGGCGATCGACTGGTACCAGCCCGACCTGGCTGGCGAGCGCGTCGCCGTCGGGCTCAGCGAGGGTGGCACGGAGGACAGCGTCCTCCACCTCGTCGACGTCGCCAGCGGCACTGTCGATCCGCTCCGCATCCCCGATACCCGTGCCGGCTCGGTTGCCTGGCACGCCGACGGCAGCGGCTTCTGGTACACCCGCTATCCCGCGGGTGAGCAGTACCACCGGCACGTTCGGTGGCACGAGATCGGTACCGATCCGGCGGATGACCCGATCGTCTTCGACCGGCTCCCGACACCGCAGGCGTGGCCCGAAGTCCGGGCATCGCCGGATGGTGAGTACCTGCTGATCGAACTCCTCGTTCGGTGGACCCAGGTCGATGCTTTCCTCCTCCACGTGCCGACCGGCGTGTGGACGACGGTGATCGAAGGTGTCGACGCGCAGTCGTCGTTCCGGTTCACCGACCAGTCGCTGGTGATCCAGACGACATTCGACGCTCCGAACGGCCGGATCGCTCGCTGCACGCTCGACCAGCCCGAGGCCGAGCATTGGGTCACCGTGGTGGCCGAGCGCGACGACGTGGTGGTGGGTGGTGTCGTTGTGCTCGACGACGAGCTGCTCGTCGTGGCGGGTCGAGCAGCGGTCGACTCGGTCGAGCGTTGGTCGCATGACGGCCGCCTGCTCGGAACACTCGATGAGCTCGGCCTCGTGGCGGTCGGCCAACTCGCCGTCGACGACGAGACAGCGACGGCCTTCGCCGTGGTGTCGGCGTTCGATTCACCGACCTGCGTGTGGCGCTACCGCAGTGGTCGAATCGAGCGATGGGCGCCGACCGCGCCCGATGGCGACGCCCTGCCGACCCTTACCGTCACCCGCGCCGTGTATCCGTCACTCGACGGCACCGAGGTGGGTCTCTTCATCGTGCATCGCCGTGACGTCACGCCGGGCCCGGACGTGCCGCTGATTCTCAATGGTTACGGCGGGTTCGCGATCAGCGAGTCGCCGCAGTGGGCGCCGAATCTCGCGGCGTGGTGCGCAGCGGGCGGCGTGTGGGTGATCGCAGGTCTTCGCGGCGGCTACGAGCACGGCGAGTCGTGGCACCACGCCGGTCGACGCGCCGCCAAGCAGAACGTGTTCGACGACTTCCACAGCGCCGGTGACTGGCTGGTCGCAGAGGGCATGGCGTCGCATGATCGACTCGGCCTCGTCGGCGGCTCGAACGGCGGGCTGCTCGTCGGTGCAGCGCTCACCCAACGTCCCGATCTCGCTCGGGCGGTGTGGTGCGCGGTGCCGCTGCTCGACATGATCCGCTTCCCGCAGTTCCTCATCGCGCGCCTGTGGACCGACGAATACGGCGACCCGGACGTGCCCGAGGAGTTCGCATGGCTCCATGCGTACTCGCCGTACCACCACGTGGAGGCCGGCGCCGCGTACCCCGCGGTGCTGTTCACGACGGCCGAGGGCGACACGCGAGTCGATCCGCTCCATGCCCGCAAGATGGCGGCACTGCTGCAGTACGCCGCGGTCGACCAGGACGATCGCCCTGTGCTGCTGATGCAGGCCGGCCGCGCCGGTCATGGCGTGGGCAAGCCGGCGTCGATGCGTGTGGCCGAGGGTGTCGACGTGCTGTCGTTCTTCTCGTGGCAGCTCGGCCTCGGTGACTGACCGGGCAGCCGGTCACTCGTCGCCGAACGCCGCTCGTCGCGCGCTGCGCGACACCACCGACGCGAGGTAGCCCGACGTGCCGTGATCGCGCAGCTCAGTCGCCGCGGCCACGAGCCCACCGTATGCGGCCCAGGTGAGTGCCCCGCCGGTCGACACCCGCCGCACTCCGGCGTCAGCGAGCGCGGGCACCGGGGGCGTGCCGGGAAGCGCCAGCACGTTTACAGCGACGCCGACCGCGTCGACCACGCGGCGGATGTCGTCGATGTGGATGAGACCCGGGGCGTAGACGACCTCGGCACCAGCGTTTCGGTACGCGATCAGGCGGGCGATCACCTCGTCCAGATCGGATGAGCCGTACAGCAATTGCTCGGCGCGAGCGGTGAGCACGATGCCACGGCCGCGGGAGGCCTCGACGGCTGCGGCGACCCGCTCCGCGGCGTCGTCGACGGGGAGGATCGCTCCGAGCGTGGGGTCGTAATCCTCGAGTGAGATACCGGCCGCCCCGGCTTCCGCGAGCAGTTCGATCGTCTGCGTGATGCCGCCGTCGTCATGCGCGTAGCACGCCTCGGCGTCGACGTTCACGGGAATGTCGACCGCAGCACAGATCGCGGCTACGTGTGCGACGAGCTCGTCACGGGTGACGTGCTGATCGGGTCGTCCGAGGGTGGCCGCGAAACCCGAGCTGGTGGTGGCGAGGGCGACGAAGCCGAGGTGCTCGAGCAAGCGCGCAGAGCCGACGTCGAATGGGTTGGGGATCACGAACGTCCCCGACTCGTGCAGCGCACGGAAGCGATCACGGAGGGCAGCTGGTGTCTGGTCGGGCACGAGTTTGATCGTAGGTGAGCCACCGTCGGCCGGTCCCGAGCGATTCACGCGAGCCGTCTACGGTCGCGGGATGACCGCGATCGTGGAGTTGCACCTTGCCGGGCCGTCTGAGCCGTGGGCGGCGGTCGGGCTCACGATCGTCGACGGCCGATCGTGGATCGGCAACGTGGCGCTCCGATTCGTCGCTCCCGTCGGCGATGAGCCGCGGCTCGTCGGGTGGACGCTCGCCGGTTCGCCCACCACGCCGGCCGACATCGATGGCATCCCCACCATCTACGACGACCCGCTCGAGCTGCAGTCGTGGCAACACGCGTTGGGTGCGATCGCGTTCGACCACGTGGTGGTCTCGACGAACTCGCTCGACCGGACCTGCGGCGCCATCAGCGACGCGACCGGTGAGCCGCTGAAGCGAATTCGCGACCTCGGCTCGATCCGCCAGGGCTTCCACCGCCTCGGCGCGATGATCGTCGAGGTGGTCGAGAGCTCACGGACCGAGGCCGACACGGCGTCGCTGTGGGGTTTCGTGCTCAACGTGACCGACCTGCACGACGTGGCTGACCGCTTGGGCCCCGACCTGCTGTCGCCGCCGAAGGCCGCCGTGCAGCCCGGGCGCTTCATCGCATCGTTCCGACCCGATGCGGGTTTGGGGTTGCCGATCGCGCTGATGACGCCGCACGTGCGCTGATCAGTCGAAGCCCTGCGTCCCGTCGTCGTCGAGTGCCGAGAGGTGTGTGCGCCCGACGTCGCAGCCCGGGAGCAACGCACACCATCGGCACAGTCCGCTGGGTCGGTGGTCGGGCTCTCGTCCCTCGGTGAGTTCGAGGTGGCGATCGAGCGCACCGGCCAGGCGCGCGAGTGCGCTCTCGAGCATCCCCTCGGTGACGTCTTCGACGTCGGCCTCGCACGAGTCGAGGTAGTAGGTGACGAGTCGCCGCGGTGGGACGGCGCGCACCAGCGTCTCGAGGAGCGCGTAGAAGCGCAGGTCGTCGCGGTGGTGCCCGTTGCGCCAACCGGTCTTGAAGTCGATGATCAGCTTGGTGCTCGATCGGCCCTCCGGGCGCCCGATGACGAGGTCGGTGCGGCCCATCAGCTGCACGGTGCCGGGCGGCGTCCAGCGCGTACTGGCTTCGAACACGGGCTGCGAACGGGCGGGGAGTGGTGGGAAGTCCTGCAGGAAGCTCGTGACCCGATCGACCGCGAGACTTCGCAGCTCGGCGATGTCACCCTCACCGAGCGACGCGATGAAGTCGCCCCGGTAGGTGCCTTGATCTGCGAATCGAGCGATCGCTTCATCGACGAGCTCCGACGGCACCGGCTCGCCGCGCCAATTGGCCGCGAGCTCGATCGCCTTGTGTGCGACGAAACCCTTCGCCGTGGCGGGTGACCACGAAAAGGGAAGGTCGGCGACGTGCTTGACCTCGCAGCCCAGCACCATGCTCAGCCAGCCCTTGCTCACCGTGAGCTTCTCGCCCCCGAGTCGCTCCGACGCATCGGTGACAACAGCAAGCGCCTGTTCGGTGAGGTGCGTGACGAAGCCCTCATCGAAGACGAGCTCGCCGTCACGGCGCAGTTGCTGCAAGAGCTTCTGCTGCGTTGGTGTGAGCTGATCCATGGCCGAGGACACTACCGATGGGGTGCCGTCACGCTCGCGGAGCTGGTGTGACACCCCGCGACCATCATGTCGGCATGCCCTCGTCCGCCGCCTCTGGAACCACCGTGCACTTCAGCCACACCGCTCGCCTCCTCGCTCGCGAGGTGCGCCGCCGGGGGTTGCTGGTGCCGGGCTTCCGGTGCCCGCCGCGAGTTGTGGGGGTGCAGCGCAGCCTTCGTCGGCATCCCAACGGCGCAGTCATCGCCGTGCAGGTGCGCGGTCGCCCGTGGGCCGCTGTCGTGGCCGACATGATCGAAGGCGTCGTCGTGGCCAATCGGCTGGAGCCACCGCATGCCGACCGACTGCGCACCGAGTTGTGGGAAGCCGTCGGCGTGGAGTGGCCCGCCGACATTGCTCGCGTCGCCTGAGACGAGCGTGCTGAACGCTCGCGGAGTGGTCAGGCGGGGCGGCCGAGGAACCGCAGGAACTCGGTCTGGATGTCGGCGCCGGCCGGGGTGTCGAGCTTCGGTCCGAACATGCCTGGCTGGCGGATCATCGCGTCCATCGGCTTGATGCCCGAGTACGACATGGCGACGGCATCGGCGTCGAGGGCGAGGTCGCCACCGGTCGCCTTGGCGAGGTCCCAGGTGTGCACCAGCACATCCATGCTGATGAGGCGACCGATCACCTGTGCGGCGGGCATGGGGCCCATCGGGCCCGGCACCGCGGTGGTGAGATCGGCGGTCTGGATCGCCGCGAAGAATGCGTCGCGACGTGTCGTCCAGGCGTCGACGATGTCGTCGTCGTCGGCGATCGGCGTGGGTGTTTGCCCGGTCAGCCCGGCGGCCATGCTCCCGAGGTTGTTACCCACGTGGACGACGACGTCGCGAGCGGTCCAGTCGGTGCACGGCGCGGGCGCTCCCCAACCGTCTGAAGGGGCCGCCTGCACGCGGGCATCGAAGTCGTTGATGAGTGGGGTGACACGATCGATGATCTCTTGGCTCATGCTGCGGACCATACACCAGTAGCGTCGCGGCCAAGCCCGGGTGGCGGAACTGGCAGACGCGGGGGGCTTAAACCCCCCTTCCCGCAAGGGAGTGTGGGTTCGAACCCCACCCCGGGCAC
>JBMOFX010000180.1:0-5572 GCA_049318665.1 Ilumatobacteraceae bacterium
AGCACGCCGCTCAGACCCGCCAGGGCAGACCCGACGACGAAGGTGATGAGCTGATACTTCCGCACGTCGTACCCCAGCAGCTCGGCCCGTTGCGGATCTTCGCGGATGGCGACGATCACGTTGCCGAAGCGCTCGGCAACGTGACGCGGTGCGAGGCACTGTGGATCACCGAGACCCATCCGTTCGCCCCGGTGTCGGCGCTCGACGCGACCGATTGCGAGCAGATCATCCGTGCGGCCGCGGTCATTCGCTCGGGTCAGTCGCGCTGCACCTCGTCACCGGCCGTCTACGGACGCACCGGGCAACCGTGCCCGCGTTGCGGCGACCCGATCGTCGAGACGCGATCGGGCGATCATGCGCGGTTGCTGTCGTGGTGCCCTGGATGTCAGCAGCACCGTTCGCCGATCGCGTCGCTCGAGTTCGACAGCGACGAGACCCGCGAGATGGATCCGCACCCCGCCGCGGTCCGCTTCATGAGCGACCTGCCGTGGCGGCGGAACCGCATCGCCGGCTGATCAGCGCTTCCGCTTGGCGTTCTCTTTCGGGCGGAGCCGCTCGGGGCGACGTGCGAAGCGGACGGCGGTCCACGTCTCGTCGATTCCGCAGGTCTTGTTGTCGAGCCATCCAAGTTTCAGCAGGCGCGCCCGCACGACGTCCTCGCTGAGATCGGTGGTGACACCCGACGTCGGTTTCGGAATGGCCACCCACACGCCGCCGTCGGGGTGCACCGGCTCGCTGATGCGAGGCCACTCGGCGTCGAGCAGTGCGCGGTGGGTGTGAAACGCGATCACGAGATCGAGTGGGGCGAGCAGGCTCTGTTGCCACACGGCATCGCCGATGTCACCCAACAGTTCGGCGAAGCCCGGCGGTGCGTGGCGGACCGTGAACACGCAGTCGTCGGTGATGCCGAGTTTGGTGGGCAGTGGTGTCGTGCTGCCGGTCCGGTCGTGAGCGCTACTCATCCTGCGACCAGCGATCGTCCGCACATCACTCGATCGACCACGATCTCGATCGCCACGCGGTCGTCGCGTTCGCCGGGCTGTCGGTACCGCTCGGCGTAGCGACGAACCGCCTCGGCCACAGCGCCGGGATCGGCGGTGACGCGAGCGTTGCCCTCGATGCTGATCCAGCGACCGCCATCGACGGCGCTCACGACGGCGCGCCGGTTGCGATCGGCGTTGCGGGCCTTCACCGAACCGGCGCGAGTGATGACTCGGGCCAGCCCTGCGGCCTCGTCGTAGGTGAAGCCGACGGGCACCACGTGCGGCGTGCCGTCGTCGCGCAGGGTGGTGAGGGTGGCGAGGTGGCGTTCGGTGACGAACTGTCGCGCCAGGTCACCGAGGTCGTGCGGGTCGAGCGTGGCCATCACGCCCATTTGTAGCGGCAAACGTCGTCCCACGCGCGCCCGCCGGGGCCGTACCATGCATCCATGGTTTGCCCGTCGTGTTCCGCACCCCTTGCGGTCGGGGCAAAGTTCTGCTCCTCGTGCGGTCATGCGGTCACGTCTCGCGAGGTCGAAGAGCGTCGGATCGTCACGGTGCTGTTCGGCGACGTGGTGGGCTTCACGAGCTTGGCCGAGCACCTCGATCCCGAGCAGGTGAAGCGCTTGGTCGATGGGGTGTTCGAGCGGCTGGTGGAGGACATCAGCTCGTTCGGCGGGCGCGTCGACAAGCTGTTGGGTGACGGCATCCTTGCGCTCTTCGGTGCCCCGGTCGCGCACGAGGACGACGCCGAGCGGGCCGTGCGCGCCGCGCTGAGGATGCAGGAGTCGCTGGCCGCGTCGGCGCAGCAGGCGGGGCTCGACGAGCCGTTGCGCATGCGGATCGGCATCAACACAGGCGAGGTGCTCGTCGGCACGCTCGCCGGCACCGACTACACAGCGATGGGCGATGTCGTGAACACCGCGTCGCGACTCCAGGCGGCGGCTCCTCCCGGTGGTGTGCTGGTCGGTGCGGGCACGCACGCGCTCACCGCCGACGTCATCGAGTACGGCGAGCCGACCGACCTCCAGCCGCGCGGCCGCGAGCAGTCGGTTGCCACGTGGCTCGCCGTCGGTGCGCTCGCGCCCCCCGGCGTGCGCCAACGTCGTACCGACCTCCGCCTCGTTGGCCGTGAAGCCGAGCTGAGCCTGCTGCGGGCCGGTGTGTTCGTGGCGTTCGACCAGCGCCGTCCGGTCGTGGTGAACGTCGTCGGCGAGAGCGGCGTCGGTAAGACCCGCTTGGTCGACGAGCTGGTGGGCGAGCTCGACGACGACGGCGACCGTGTGCTGCTGCTCGAGGGCGCGTGCGCGCCCTACGGCGAGAGCAACGTGTGGGCACCGATCGCCAGCGCGATGGCGGGCCATTTCGATCTCGCTCCGCACACCACACCGGAGGAGGTGCGCGCCCAGGCGCAGAGCAAGGCGCTCGCGCTGATGTCGGGCGACGGGTCGGAGATCGGCGAGATCGAGGCCGCGCGTGCGGTCGAGGTGTTGATGCACTTGCTCGGCTACGAGTCGTCGCTCGACACGCTCGACGTCACGATGCGCCGCGACCTCGTGCAGCGCGCGATCACTCGCGTCATCGAGCTTCGGTGTGAGCGCGGTCCGTTGGTGCTCTGGATCGACGACGTTCACTGGGCCGACGAAGTGGTGATCGCGCTGTTGCATCACCTCACCGTGTCGATCGCGCGGTGTCCGTTCGTGCTGCTCACCTCCATGCGCCCCGGCGCCGACAACGACTGGCCCGCGGCGACCGATCAGATCACCACGGTCACCGTCACGCTGCAGCCGCTCACTCGAGCCGAGACCGACGTCCTCGCGCTCGAGCTGCTCGGTGAGGTCGAAGTGGGTGGCGCGCCCGATCTGCGCCTGCTCGGCGCGCTCTTCGATCGCAGTGGCGGCAACCCGCTCTTCCTGCAACAGCTCGCCGAGGTGGTGGCCGAGGACGGCCCGGCGAGCGAGTTGCCCGACTCGTTGCGTGCGCTCATCGCCGCGCGCCTCGACCAGCTGTTGCCCGAGGAGCGCCGCGTGCTCGACAACGCGGCCACGTTCGGCCTCTCTGGGCCCATCGTGGCGCTCGAACGGTTCGCCAACGCGATGGGGCAGCCGTTCGATCGGGCCGTCGTCGCGCAGCTCGACGCGAAGGGCTTGCTCGAGGTCGAGGGCACTCGGTGGAAGTTCCGCAGCGACTCGGTGCGCGAGACCACCTATCAGATGATCACCAAGTCGGCGCGGGCACAACGGCACGCCGGCGTGGCCGCGTCGCTCGCGGTTGCCAATCCCGGACAGCTCGACGATCTCGCGCACCACACCGCGGCGGCCGCGGAGCTGGTCGCTGAGATCGGCGACGTCGCGCTGGTGCCGGCCACCATCACGACCGACGCAATCCGCTACCTCACCGCGGCGGCTCAGCGGGCGAGTGACAGCGGGAGCCATCGTCTGGCGGTGCACCACACCACGCGCGCGCTTGCGCTGCTCGAGGCGCAAGGCGCGCCGCTCAGCGACCGGGTGCCGCTGCTGCTGCTTCGGGCCGCAGGGGCGATCGAGCAGCGGCGCTTCGCTGATGCGCACGCCGACATCGACGTGGTGCTGGCCGATGCGATCGCGCGCAAGGACACGGTCACCGAAGCCGAGGCGCGTCGCCGGCTGGGCGCGCTCTTGCACCTCACCGGTGATCGCGACAACGCACGTCTCGAACTGGGCCGCAGCGTCGAGTTGCTCCGCGTCGCCGATCGTCCCGCACTGCTGGCCGAGGCGCTGCGGTATCGCGGGTTCATCGAGCTGTTCGGTGGGTCGGCCGCCGACGCCGAGTGGTTCTTCGGTGAGGCCGAGGCGCAATACGTCGAGCTCGCCGACGAGCGCGGCCTCGCCTACATCGACCAGCACCGCGCGTGGCTGTCGTTCCTCTCCGGTGACCTCGAGCTCGCCGATCAGCGACTCCATCGCGCGGCCGACACCCTCAACCGGCTCGGCGATCGCACCGGGGTGGGGTGGGCGTTCGGCCTGCTCGCGTTCGTCCGGTTCTACCAGCGACGCTTCGGTGAGGCAGAAGACCTCGCGGGTGTGGTGCAAGGTGAGGCAATCCAGCGTGGTGACGACTGGGCGGCGGCGATGATGCAGACGCTCCTCGCCGACTTGCGTCTGTGGCAGGGTCGACTGCCCGAGGCGCTCGCCAACGCGGAACAGGCACGCAACCGATTCCGCCGCGTCGGCGACCTGTTCGGTCTCGGTCAGTCGCTCGCCGCGCTAGTTCGATCGCAGGTGGCGCTCGGGCAGACCACCGCCTGGCAGCGGACGGTGGAGGAGTTGCTCGCCATCGGCGATCGCTCGCCCGCGGGCCCGGTGCCGCTGCTTGCCGTGGCGGGCGCAGCGATGCACCGCGGCGACGGGCGTACGGCGTCGGCCGTCGTTCGTCAGGCGATCGAGACGATGGAACAGCGGACGACCGGCACGTTCGAGGCCGACGTGATCGACGCGATCGCGTCGGTGCAGCTCGGCAATCTCGACGACGCGATCATGTCGCTCGACCGGATCCCGGCGACTGCCCGCGAGCACCCGTTCGTCGCCGTCGCCGCAGCACTTGTCGCCGTGCTCGCCGATGACGACGAAGAGGCGATCGTGCAAGCCGAGCAGGTGCGCAACACCGACGGCGCGACCTATCTCGATCGGGCGATGGCTGCCGTGGCGGCGTCCGCCGCGCACGCCTCGTTGGGTGAACGAGACGCGGCACGAACCTGTCTCGAAGGTGCGCTCGACGAGTGCCTCGGCATCGGTGATGTCGTCGCGACGGCGCTGCTGCAGACCACCCACGTACACGTGCTCGGCCACGCGCACGAGTCGGGCGCCGGCGACCGCGGCGTGCTCGGCGACGGGTGGATCTTGCTGGTCGACTCGCTGCCCGCCGTCGACGTGTCGGCGTAAGTCAGTCGCTGATCACGGTGAGCGACATGGCCGGTCGTTCGGGTCGTGCCACCTCGCTGGTCGCCCAGCCGAGGTAGATCAGCGCCGTCACGTGGGTGCCGGTGGGCCATCCCAACAGGTCGTTCACTGCGGCGTCGGCGCCCTTCGGACACGAACCCCAGTAGGTCGCGAGCCCGGCCGCGGTGGCGCCGAGCAGCAGGTTCTGGATGCCCGCGGCCACCGCATCGCGGTTCTCGGCCGTGCGCAGCGGTGAGTCGCCTTCCGCGGAGCCGACCACCAACGTTGCTGGCGTGCGGAGGTACTTGCCGCGCGCCTTCAACACCTTCTCGGGCGGGTCGCCGTGCGCGTCCATCGCGTCGGCGATCGCCTCACCGAGCCGGGCGCGAGCCGGACCCTCCACGAGCGCGAATCGCCATGGCCAGGTGCGCTTGTGGTTGGGCGCCCATTGCGCCAGTTCGCAGAGTTGCTCGACGAGGTCGTGTGGGACGGGTCGTGTCGAGTCGACGATCATGCTGGTGCGCCGAGCGCGGATCAGGTGAGCGAGATCGTCGAACTCCATGCCGACTGTCTACCCGGATCGAATGACGTCGACGACATGCTCCAGTCATGCTGTATAGAGTTGCTGTATGTCGGCGACCCGGACGCAGGTCTATCTCACCGAGGAGCAACGCA
>JBMOFX010000181.1:0-5571 GCA_049318665.1 Ilumatobacteraceae bacterium
GCCGCTCGAGATCACACAGGTCGAGACGTACCGCGGGATCGAGCCCGTGTTCGCAGCAGCACCCCCCACGTTGCGCGGGCTCTACGAGTCGGCCGCCACCGACGCCACGTTCCTCGTGCATCGCGGTGATCGTGAGAGCTTCGCCCAGACGTGGGAGCGCGCCAGCACGATCGCCACGTGGTTGCGCACCGTTGGTGTGCAGCCGGGTGATCGCGTTGCGATCGCGATGCGCAACCTGCCGGAGTGGGTGCACACGTTCATGGCGGCGACATCGATGGGTGCCATCGCCGTCGCCATCAATGCGCTGTGGGAGGTCGACGAGCTCGACCATGCACTGCGCGACTGTCGACCCCACGTGCTGTTCGTCGACACAGAGCGTCTCGAGCGGATCCGGCGATGCTCCGATGCTGCGCTCGACGGCGTCACCGTGGTGGTGGTGCGCGCCGGGCACGCGCACCACGATGCGATCGCCCTCGACGACGCGCTCGCCGGCGTCGTCGCCAGCGGCGTGGCGCACGCGCCGCAGCCCGACGACCCGGCCACGATCTTCTACACGTCCGGGTCGACGGGGATGCCGAAGGGCGTGCTCGCCACACATCGGCAGGCGGTCACCGCAGCCGTGCAGCGCGAGCTCACGGATGCGATCTCGGCCGTGCTGCGCGGCACCGACCCCGCAGTCGCCCGCTCGTCGCGCAGCGTGGCACTGCTCACGGTGCCGCTGTTCCACGTGACCGCCTCGCACGCCGTGTTCCTGCCGTGCTTTCGCACCCAGTGCGCGCTGGTCACGATGCACAAGTGGGACCCGGAGGAAGGCCTTCGACTCATCGAGGCCGAGCGGGTCGACTGGTTCATCGCACCACCCGCGGTCACCCACGATCTCGTTCGTGCGGCGGCTGGCTCCACACGCGACCTCTCGTCGCTGAAGCTCGTGGGCGGTGGCGGAGCGTCACGGCCACCCGAGCAGGTGCGTCGTATCGCGAGCACGCTCACCACGGCGCCGAGCACGGGGTGGGGCATGACGGAGACGAGTTCGCTCGGCACCAGCATCAGCGGCGACGACTACCTCCAGCACCCCGACAGCTGCGGCCGAGGCATCCCGGTGATGGACCTGCGCGTGGTGGGCGACGACGGCGAGCCGCTGCCCACCGGTGAGGCGGGCGAGCTGCACGTACGCGGCACGTCATTGTTCGTCGAGTACTGGAATCGGCCCGAGGCCACCGCCGAGGTGATGACGACCGACGGCTGGTTTCGCACCGGCGACGTCGCCCGCATCGACGACGAGGGCTACGTGTACATCGTCGATCGCGTGAAGGACCTCATCATCCGCGGCGGCGAGAACATCGGATGCGGGCAGGTGGAGGCCGCGCTCATGGCGCACCCGCAGGTGCACGAGGCCGTGGTGTACGGCGTGCCCGACGAGCGGCTCGGCGAGGAGGTGGCCGCCACGGTATTCGCGAGCGGCGAACTCGACGTGGAGGCGCTACGCGACTTCGTGCGGCCGCACCTCGCACGGTTCGCCGTGCCGCGGTTCATCACCGTCACGCACGAGCCGCTGCCGCGCACTGCATCCGGCAAGCTCGCGAAGCGCATCGTGCGCGACGCGTCGGTTCGCCCATCCGATGCACCCGACTGACCCGCCTCAGCTGCGCGAGCGGTACGTGGCGCCTGCGGCGGTGGCGTCCTTGTTGAGACGCTTCGACAGGTGAAGGCCTTCGAGGACGAACTCGATCGCGGCAGCGACGGCCGCCGGTGACTCGTCGCCCGCGGTGAGCGACGACACGGCGGCACGCAGCGCAGGGATCTGCTCGAGCAGCTGCGCCTCGTCGGCGGAAGCGATGTCTTCGCCGGTGTGAGCGATGATGCCTTCCTCGAACGCACCGATCACCTCGCGCACCTGATCGGGTGACACGCGGGCCTTGTAGACGGTGAGCACGGCGCCCTTCACCAGGTTCTCGAGGATGACACCGTCGCGACCCTCCTCGAGTGACTCGATCTCGATCTTGCCGCCCGATGACGCGGCCAGCGCATCGAGGTCGCAGATCCGCGGGACGACCGAACGCTCACCGGCGCGCAACCCGCGGCGCAGCGCGTTCGCACCGAGCACTTCGAGGTTGCTCACCGAGAGGCGAACGCTCACACCGCTGCGCTGGTTGACCTGGTTGCTGGCGCGCGCCATCTGGCTGAACGTCGCGACGATCTCCTCGAGGTAGTCGGGCATCGTGACCTGCACGTCGCCCACCGATGCAGGGCGAGCCTCCTGGCGCATGATCGCCACCTCGGTCTCGGTATCGAGCGGGTAGTGCGTGCGGATCTGGCTGCCGAAGCGATCCTTCAGCGGCGTGATGATGCGGCCGCGGTTGGTGTAGTCCTCCGGGTTGGCGCTCGCCACCAGGAGCACGTCGAGCGGCAGACGGATCTTGTAGCCGCGCACCTGCACGTCGCGCTCTTCGAGCACATTGAGCAGACCGACCTGGATCCGCTCGGCGAGGTCGGGGATCTCGTTGATCGCGAAGATGCCGCGGTTGGTGCGCGGCACGAGTCCGTAGTGCAACGTGAGCTCGTCGGAGAGGTAGCGCCCTTCGGCCACCTTGATCGGGTCGACCTCACCGATCAGGTCGGCGATCGACGTGTCGGGCGTCGCCAACTTCTCACCGAAGCGGTCATCGCGATGCACCCACGTGATCGGGGTGTCGTCGCCTCGCTCCGCGACGAGATCGCGACTGTGACGACTCACCGGATGGTACGGATCGTCGTTGATCTCGCTGCCCGCGACGATCGGCATCCACTCATCGAGCAAGCCGGTGAGCGAGCGGATCATGCGCGTCTTCGCCTGGCCGCGCTCACCGAGGAAGATCACGTCGTGACCAGCAAGCAGCGCGTTCTCGAGCTGCGGCATCACGGTGTTCTCGTAGCCCATCACACCTTGGAAGAGCGGTTCGCCGGCGGCGATCTTCGCGACCGCGTTGCGACGGATCTCCTCCTTCACGGGAACCGACTTCCACCCGGATGCCTTCAGCTCTCCGAGGGTGCTCTGACCGGGCGTTGATGTGGGCGAGGTCGTCATGGCCCGACCCTACCGCGACGCCTCGCTGAGTACGCTGGCGGCGATGGACCTCCGCGGCGCATGGCGAGCTCGTGCCGCCGACGACGAGGTGCGCCGCACCGGTGTCGGACTCGGATACGACGACAGTGCGTGGGATGTCGTGAACGTGCCCGGACACTGGCGACTGCACGAACCGTTCCGCGACAGCGATGGGCCGGTCCTCTACCGCACGGGCTTTCACCTGCCCATGCCCGAGCCCGGGTCACGTGCCGTGGTGACGTTGCACGGGGTGTTCTACCAGGCCGACGTGTGGCTCGATGGCGCCTACCTCGGCGACCCCGAGGGCTACTTCATGCCGCACACGTTCGACGTGACCGACCTGTGCCGACTGGCCGATGACCACGTGCTCGCGGTGGAAGTGACATGCCCGTCCCCGCCGCCCGACTCCCCTCGACGAACGCTCACGGGCGCGTATCAGGACGGGCGCGCGATCGACTCGACGTGGAACCCCGGTGGCCTCTGGCGCACCGTCACCATCGACACGACCGGACCCGTGCGCATCGACCGATGCCGCGTGCTGTGTCGCGATGCGAACACCACTCGCGCCCACCTCCGTATCGCCACACGACTCGACAGCGACGAGGCTCGCACGGCACTCGTGATGACGCTCGCGGACGGCGTGCCGGTGGCGTCACAAACGCACACACTCGCGCTCGGCAGCAACGAGATCGCCTGGAACTTCGACCTCGCGAAGCCTCGTCTGTGGTGGCCGTGGTCGATGGGCGAACAGCCACTCGTCGAGGTGGACGTCGTCGTTTCCGTCGATGGTGTGGAGAGCGATCGTCACCATGTGCGAACCGGTCTGCGCGAGATCGCGTTCGACGACTGGATCATGTCGGTCAACGGCGAACGCCTCTTCACCAAGGGGGTCAACCTCGGTCCCGCGCATCTCGACGTGGCCGGCACCGACGCCGGCGCGATCCGGCGCGATGTCGAACTGGCCCGCGAAGCCGGTCTCGACCTCGTCAGGGTGCGAGGACACATCGCACCCGACCCGCTGTACGACGCCGCGGACGAACTCGGCATGTTGATCTGGCAGGACATGCCACTCGTCGGTGCGCAGGCACGCTCGGTTCGGCGCCAGGCAGTGCAGCAGGCGCGGGCCGCCGTCGACCTCCTCGGTCATCACCCGTCGATCGTCATCTGGTGCGGGCACGATGCACCGGAGTCGACGCCGATCGGGCAGCAGTTGCCCACCTGGAACCGCACGATCCTCGACCGCTGGGTGAAGCGCGCGCTCGAACAGGCCGACGAGTCGCGTCCCGTGATCGCGGCGAGCGGGGTACCACCGCATCTCCCCACCTTCGACGGAACCGACACACACCTCCGGCTCGGATGGGGCCGCGGATCCGAACGCGACCTCCCCGGACTCGCCGCGACCATGCCACGCCTCGTCCGGTTCGTCGGGTCGTTCGGCTCGCAGTCGGTCCCCGATACGGAGGGGATGGCCGAGGCCGCGAACGCCGACACGTTCCCCGCACTCGACTGGGAGCGACTCGAACGCCACCACGGACTCAATGTCGAGGCAATGTTTGCGTCTGTGCCGCCGGGTGATCACTCGAGTTTCGACGGGTGGCGCGACGCCACGCAGCGCTACCAGGCCACCCTGCTGCGCCATCACATCGAGACGCTGCGCCGCCTCAAGTACCGACCGACCGGTGGGTTCTGCGTGTCGTCGTTCGGCGATCCGTCACCGATGGTGTCGAACGCGATCCTCGATCATCTCCGCCACCCCAAGCTCGCGTTCGCTGCCGTCGTCGACGCGTGCCGTCCGGTGATCGTGGTCGCCGAGCGACTGCCCGACATGCTCACCCCCGGCGGCGCGTTGGCGCTCGACGTTCATGTGGTGAGCGATCTCCACCGTCCACTCGACGACGTCGAGTGCACCGCGACACTTCGCTGGGCCGGCGGCGAACACGAGTGGCGGTGGCGCGGCGCGGTCGGACCCGACGAGTGCGTGCGGATCGGCACCATCCAGTTCGTCGTGCCCGACGCGCCGGGCGAACTGTGGCTCGACCTCGTGCTCGACCACGGCGATGAGATCGCGACCAATCGGTACGAAGCGACCGTCGTCCGCTGACCGGACGCAACGGGGGTGGTCAGTTGCGCGAGAGGGACTTGCGGTTGGTGAACTTCGCCTTGCGATAGTCCTGGTGCATCAACGCGATCACATCGATCGAGATCTGCTTCGGGCACGCTGCTTCACACTCACCGTGGTTGGTGCACGAGCCGAAGTACGAGTCCATCGTCTCCACCATCGCCTCGGCGCGCTTGAAGCGCTCGGGCTGACCTTGCGGAAGCACGTTGAGGTGGGCGAGCTTCGCTCCGGTGAACAAGTTGGCCGCCCCGTTGGGGCACGCGGCCACGCACGCCCCGCATCCGATGCACGCCGCGGCGTCCATCGAGGCGTCGGCGACCGGCTTCGGGATCGGGATCAGGTTTGCGTCGGGCGCACCGCCGGTCTCCGC
>JBMOFX010000182.1:0-5562 GCA_049318665.1 Ilumatobacteraceae bacterium
GCTCGACGAAGCGCGTGCCGTGCGCGTCGAATTGCCGGTCGTGCCACTGCTCGTCACCACCGCCATCGTGCTCTGCTGGTGGGAACGTGCGCTTCCGTCACTGGCCACGGCGCTCGTCGCCGTGCTCTACGTCGGGGGAGTGTCGGCGGCCCTGGCGTGGTTCTCGCGTGGCACGGACATCGGCATCGAGATCGGCGTATGGATCTCCGCGATCGCGAGCCTCGGTCTGCTTGCCGCCACGCTCTGGGCCACGATCACGAGTGCCACGCCCCACGACGTTCGAGTACCTCCCGAAGCACCGCCGGCCGATCCGTCATGATCCCGTCGACGCCGAGGTCGAGGAGGCGGTCCATCTCTGCGGCGTCGTCGATCGTCCACACGTGAACGTGCATGCCGAGACGGTGAGCTCGCTCGACGAAGTCTGCAGTGGTCACCGTGATCGGCCCCTGTTGCACGGGGACCTGCGTCGCGATGGCCGGAACCCCGGTACGGCCGGTGAGGCGGAGCGCCGCAACCGCGGCCGGACCGGTCGACGTGGCGAGACGAGGGCCCAGCGCGTCACGCAGTCGGGCGAGACGTCGATCGTTGAAGCCGCCCACCAGCACGCGGTCGAGTGAGTCGGTCCGCTTGAGCGAGGCCACGAGCGCATCGACTGCCGCGTTGCTTTTGCAATCGATGTTCACCCGCATCGTGGGCCACGTACCGAGCATGTCCTCGAGCAGCGGGACGGGCGCCTTGCCGTCGACGAGCATGGTCTTCACCCGATGCCAGGGGAGCTGGCTGATGCGACCGGGTGTGCCGCATGTGCGCTGGAGGTCGTCATCGTGGAACGCGACGAGCACCCCATCGGCAGTGACCTGGACGTCGGTCTCGACGTAGACGTAGCCGAGGTCGACGGCGTACTGGAACGCCGCCATCGTGTTCTCCGGAACGTCACTCGCACCCCCTCGGTGCGCGAACGGGATCGGCCCGTCCCAGTCGAGGAACGGGTGCGGTGGGCGAGGCATGACCTGTTCCTAGCGCGAACTAGCCTCGCCGCCATGGCCGAAACCATCACCGTCCGCTCTCCCTACGACGACAGCGTGATCGGCGAGGTACCCAGTCACACGGCCGCCGACGTCGATGCGGCGGTGGCGCGAGCCAAGGCCGCGCACGCCGCCGGCCCACTGCCCCCGTGGAAGCGGGCCGAGATCCTCGACCGCGCTGCGGTTGCACTCGCTGCACGTCGCGACGAGTTCGCCGAGATCATCGCCCGCGAGGCGGCCAAGCCGATCAAGACGGCGCGCGTCGAGGCCGAGCGAGCCGTCGGCACGTTCCAGTTCTCTTCCGTCGAGGCGCGCACGCTGCGCGGTGACATGGTGCCGCTCGACGCGATCCCCTCGGGTGAGGGCAAGCTCGGCTTCACGTTGCGGGTGCCGATCGGTGTCGTCGGTGCCATCGCGCCGTTCAACTTTCCGCTCAACCTCGTGGTCCACAAGGTGGGCCCGGCGATCGCTGCCGGATGTCCGGTGGTCTTGAAGCCCGCGAGCCAGACGCCGTTCAGCTCGATTCGGCTCGCCCAGATGCTGATCGAGGAGTGCGGCCTCCCCGACGACCACTTGCAGATCGTCACCGGGAGCGGCTCGGTCGTCGGCAATGCACTGGTCGATCACCCCGATGTCGCACTGATCACGTTCACGGGCTCGCCGGCGGTCGGCTGGGGGATCCGTGCCCGGGCGCCGCGCAAGCGCGTCGGTCTCGAGCTCGGCAACAACGCACCGCTCATCATCGAGCCGTCGGGTGATTGGAAGACGGCCGCATCGAAGGTGAAGGTCGCTGGGTTCAGTCATGCCGGCCAGAGCTGCATTTCCACCCAACGCGTGCTGGTGCACCGCAGCATCGCTGGTTCGTTCACCGAGGCACTCGTTGGTCACGTGGAGGCGTTGGTGGTGGGCGACCCGCTCGATGAGGCGACCGACGTGTCGGCGCTGATCTCGGCCGGTGAGACCGAGCGGGTGGAGGCGTGGATCGCCGAGGCGGCGGCCGAGGGTGCTTCGATCGCATGCGGTGGGCGACGTCAAGGCGATGGCGTGCTGCTTCCCACCGTCATCACGTCGGCGACGCCGGGGATGAAGGTGTGCGCGAAGGAGGTGTTCGGACCCGTCGTCACCGTCACCGAGTACGACACCCTCGACGAGGCGCTGGCGCTCGCCAACGACACCGAGTACGGCCTGCAGGCAGCGATCTTCACGAGCGACATCAGCGACGCGCTCCGGGCGGTGCGCTCGCTCGACTTCGGCGGCGTGCTGGTAAACGAGGTGCCCACGTGGCGCGCCGACCAGCAGCCCTACGGTGGCCTGCGCGACAGTGGCAACACCCGCGAGGGGCCGGCCTACAGCGTGCGCGAGATGACCGAGATCCGCATGGTCGTCATCAGCTCCTGACGTCGTCCGCGGCGTCGCGGACGAGGTCTGGTTGCAGATTCGTCGGTATTTCCGCGCTTTCTGCAACCAGAGTTGCTCGGGGGCGGGCGGTGAACACGCCGATCGCAGCGAGTACCGGGACGAAGAGGATCGCGCCGCGCAGGCCGATGCGGTCGTCGAGGACGCCCACCAGCAGCGGGCCGGTCATGATCGCAACGGCTGCGCCGAGGGCGGCGACGGCGCCGAGGCTGACCGAGTCGGCCGCCGTGCGCCGGTACATCTGCTCGACCGTGAGCGGATACAGCGGGCCGACACCGACGCCGACCACCAGCAGCCAGAACACTCGAGGCCACAGTCCTGGGCCGAGCCACAGCATCGTCGAACCAACCGCTGCCACGCCGAACCCGACTGATCGGGTCCACGCGCCGAGGTGCCGCGTCATCGCAGGCACGGCCAGTCTCGACCCCATCATCGCGACGCCCCACACCGCGCCGAGCGCCGCAGCGAGGCCGCTCGAGGCCCCTCCGACTTCCTTGAGGTAGACGATGGCCCACACGCCAATCGGGAACTCGACGAGGATCGCGTGCACGATGTCGAACAGCGGCCGGCGCACGTCTCGCCGAACGAACAGGGCGCGCACGTCGGGTCTGGCGGGCTCGCCGGAAGGAAGCGGAGCACCGCGCGCTGCGACGAACGTGGCGCCCGCGAACCCAAGGGTGACCAGCGCATACGGCCAACGCCAGCTCAACCCGAGTGCGAGCGACGCGCCGATGACGATCGAGAAGACGACGGCTGCCAGCCCGGGTACGCCGTTGATCGCCGCGAAGGCCCCGGCCATACCGCTGCCGTGGTGGTCGGAGACGATGCCCGGCATCAGCATCACGAGCATCGCGCACGACACGCCGGAGATGGCGGTACCGAGCAGGGTGACGGGCCACGATTGCCCGACGCACAGCAGCAGCACCCCGACCACCACCGTCGCGCATGAACCCCAGTACGTGCGGGTGCGTCCGATCCGGTGCACGATCGACAGCCCGAAGCATGCGGCGACGAGCAGCCCGACCCCGTAGGTCGAGCCGTGAGCCGCAGCCACCAGGCCCGACAGGCCGAGTTGCTCGCGCAGTTCGCCGAGCACCACTCCGACACCGAGCCCGCACACGAGCACGCAGAACGACAGCACACACGCCACGGTCATCCGGTCCCACCGGAACGAGGTGTCGGCGGGGGCGGTCACGTCGGGATTCTGGCATCTGACCATCGGTGACCGAAGGATGATTTGCCATGCCACCGTCTGACACGATGGCGCAATGCCGGGCGTCACCGACCTCGCCGAATTGCTCCGTTCGATGGAGCCGATCCACGTCCCCGGCGAGTTCGTCTTCGTCTCGGCTGACCACGCACCCGCTGGCGTGACGGTGCACGCGTTGGTGCGCGAGCCCGAGGGGACGTCGATCGTGCTCGAACGCGCCGACGCAGAGCGCCTCGGGCTCGACCATGACTTCTCCGCCGGGTGGATCACCTTGCAGGTCCACTCTGCGCTCGAAGCGGTCGGCCTCACCGCGGCGGTGAGCGCAGCGCTTACTGCTCACGACATCAGCTGCAACGTGATCGCAGGCCGCTTCCATGACCACCTGCTCGTCCCGACCGACCGTGTCGACGATGCGCTTGGCGCGTTGCGAAGCCTGTCGGCCGCCGAGCGTGAGGCACACTCCGAGCCTCCGGAGTTCGAGGGGAACCTTGCCGGGGCGGTGTTCTGGGGCGCCGACCTGCGCGGGGCCCGCTTCCGCGACGTCGACCTCACCGACGCCGAGATCAGTCATGCGCTGCTGGTTGGTGTCGACGTCGATGCCGTCGTCGACCGCGTGGTGATCAACGGGGTCGACGTCACTGCCCACGTCAACGCCGGCGACCCGTGGTATCCGCTGCGGACGATGCTTCGTCCGATCGATCCGGAGGGTCTCCGCTCCGGTTGGGCAGCGCTCGAGACCGAATGGGCCGAGACGATCGCCGATGCACTCCCGCGTCCCGGGGAACAGTTGCACGAGTCGGTTGACGGCGAGTTCTCATTCGTCCAGACACTGCGCCATCTCGTGTTCGCGATCGATAAGTGGTTCACAGTCGCCGTGTTGGGAGACAGCTTCGACCCGTTGGGTCTACCGAATACGGGGTCGCTCGACTATCCGTTTCCGGGCCTCGACCTGCAGGCCGAACCGACGGTCACCGAGGTGCTCTCCGTCCGAACGGATCGAACGAATCGGCTTCGCGAGTACGTGACATCGGTGACTGCGGAGGACTTCGAGCGCTCGATCGACGTGATCGAGAACGGACCGCATCCGCTCCTTGAGTGTCTCTACACCGTGCTCGAGGAGGAGTTCTGGCACTTGCGCTACGCCCGCCGCGACCTCGCCCGACTCGCCACCCGCTGATGGCGTGTGTGGCCGACGCAGCGGTGACCGGCATCACCGGCCTCCCGATCGGGTCGCTCAGAGCTCGATGACGAGACGGCCGCGTGTGCCGCCACGTTCGAGGGTTCGGTGTGCCTCCGGAGCGTCCTCGGCGGCGAAGGTTCGCGCGACGCGAAGGGTGATGGCACCGTCCTCGGCCTGGCGGCCGAGCCGATCGAGCAGGTCGCCTGCCGTGGCGTACTCGTGGACCCAGATCGGGTGAAGGATGACGCCGCGCTCGGTCTCGCCCTGGAACGGGCGGATGCACGCGACCCCACCGCCGTCGCGCACGGCGCCAAGCACGAGACCCTGCTGGACCGATCCGTCGGCCACAGCGTCGACGCCCGCTGGCGCCACTGCTCGGATGGATGCAGCGATGTCGTCGCCACGCGGCACGACAACATCGGCACCGAGGCTGCGGACGAGCTCCTCGTCGGAGGGTGAGGCATCGGCGATCACGCGGAGCCCGTCGGCCTTCGCGAGCTGCACGACGTAGCCGCCGTAGCACCCTGCGGCGCCGGTCACTACGATCATCTGGCCGGGCTCCAGGCCGAGCCGGTCGAGGGTGAGGCGAGCGGTGAGCCCGTTCATCGGCAGCGTCGCCGCTTCGGCGTGGCTCGTGCCCGCCGGTGCGAGCGCCACGGCGCCGGCCGGCAGCACCAGTTGCTCGGCATACGCACCGCCCTCGGGTCGCGTCGGCATCACCACGGCCATCA
>JBMOFX010000183.1:0-5530 GCA_049318665.1 Ilumatobacteraceae bacterium
ACGGCGTCGACGCCTCAGCCGACATGATCGACGTGTGCCGTATCGCCGCTCGCAGCGCTGGCTGCGACCCTGCTCTGTACGTGCAACCGACTCATCGGCTCGATCTCCCGCGTCGATACGGCAGCATCATCAACTGCGGCTCGTTCGGCCTGGGTGGCAGTCGCGCCGACGACATCGAAGGGCTCCGCCGCCTCCGGGCACACCTCCTCCCTGGCGGTGTGCTCGCACTGGACTACGAGGTTGCCGAGTTCAACGACGACTGGGGAGAGTGGCCAATTCGGCCGGCCAATCCGACACCGCCGCCAAGCCATGCCCGCCGCCTCGGGCCCGACGGTTTCCACTACGCCCTGCGCCACCGATTCACTGCCGTCGATGTGGCGGAGCGTTCCTTGACCCGCGAAATGCAGGTCTGGCAATGGCAAGGCGACGAGCTCGTCGCACACGAGACCCACGCGCTTGTCGCCAACGTGTACTCCTCGAGTGAGATCGTGACGCTGCTCGAATCGGTCGGTTTCAGCGATGTGCACGTGCTGGGTGGCTACCACGACGGTCCACCGACCGAACTCGACGGGTTCCACGTGTTCGTCGCGACCGTCGCCGCCTGAGCGTGCTGTAACTCGCCGCATCAGCGACTCGTTGGCTTCCTTGGCATTCGAATCACGCCGCCACATCTGGGTGCGGAGCGTCTGGTGTCCGCGAGCTCGTGGTCGTACCTGAAGCTCGAGTGAATCTCCAGTGGGAGATGGTTGTCGTGCTCGTCAGACCAGTCGAGGACGTGCTCGATGACGGTGAGGGCTTGAGGCGGCACCGTTGCCGCCGCAACCCGAGGAAGACGGGCGCAATCGAGGTCGGTCCACGTGCCGACCATGTGCGTCAGTGCACGCTCGGCGGTTCGCAGCGGCCCTGGTGGCGAACTGATCCGCACGACCGTCGACCACTCGGCGATGTCAGTGTCGTCGTCATCGTCAGACGTCTCGATCTGGCGCAACACGGCGATGAGGGGGACGAGGTCGGCGAGGCAGGTTCGGCAGTACCGGACCTGGTCACTCTCGATCAGTTCGTGCATCGACACGCGTGTCGATTCGATCGGCTGGTGCTGCAGCCCGCGCAGGCATCGCTCGCTGGCGTGGAGGTCTGATCGGCTGTCGACGAAACAGTCGATCGGATACGAACGGACGCGTTGACGCATGTCGGTCCAGTCCCCGTGAAACATCGCTTCTCCTTCCGGTTGGTGCAACCGGAGGCGGACAACATGGGAACCGCCGAGACGAGTCTCGGACACTTGGTTGCCTCGATGATGAGGCCGCATGCCACCGGGGTGGAAGCACCTTGGGTTGTCCGTCCCAGGTTGCTGGACCCCGTATGGGGTCACTCTTCATGTGGTGACGAGCATGACGACATCGCACGTCGTTGTCAACGGCGAATGACGATCGAGGTGCGGCCGCGCCGTACCATCGCAACGTGAGCACGTTCTGCACCGCTTCGCTCAACTACCTCGATCCGCGACGTCCGATGTCGACCGCGGTTGACGTCGACATCCGCGACGGGCGCGCTGCGTCGTTGCCCGACTGGACGACGGCCGGGTTCGAGCTGATCGAGCATCACTCGGGCGTATCCGACTGGCGCAACGAGCACGACGTCGCATCGATCCACTACGCGGAGCTCGAAGCGCTGGCGTGTGAGATGACCGGTGCGACGCATGCGCTTGTCAACGGCCACATCACCCGCAGCCCGGGTGAGGCGGCTCGCCATCAGGACCTCGGGCCGATTTCGTTCGTCCACTCCGACTTCGCCGCGAGCTACGTGGATCGCATCCACGAGTCGTATCGGCATCCAACTCCGGGTGGGTCACAGGCGCTTCAGCGGAACGGGGTTTCCGCGCAGGACGTGGTCGATGCGAGCCGAGTGGTGATCTTGCAGTTCTGGCGGAACATCGGCCCGGCGAAGATGGACTTCCCGATTGCGTTCTGCGACGCACGCAGCGTGCGTGCCGACGAGGCCCGCCCGATTCCCGTGAGCAACTACGCGGGCAGCGGATTCAACTTCGAGGCGCTCGCCGTGGTCGCGCCGGACGATCCGGCCCGCCACCACTGGTACGCGTTCCCCGAACTGCTGCCCGATGAGGCGGTTGCGTTCCGCACATTCGACACCGACTTGGTGGCATCGGGCGCGACGTTCTTCACGCCGCACTCCGCATTCCACGACCCGGCAGTTCCGGTCGGTCAGCCCTCTCGCGTCAGCATCGAGCTCCGCGCCACGTGCTTGTTCGCGGCATCATGATCGCCGCCGACTACATCGTCATCGGGTCGGGCGCGATGGGGATGGCCTTCACCGACGTGATCCTCACCGAGACCGATGCGACGGTCGTCATCGTCGATCGTCACGCGAAGCCGGGCGGTCACTGGAACGACGCGTATCCGTTCGTGCGCCTGCACCAGCCGTCGGCGTTCTACGGGGTCAACTCACTGCCGCTCGGCTCCGACCGCAAGGACAGCCAGGGGTGGAACGAGGGTCTCTACGAACTCGCCTCCGGTGCCGAGGTGCTCGCCTACTACGACCACGTGATGCAACGTCAGTTCCTCCCGTCCGGGCGCGTGCAGTACTTCCCGATGTGCGACTACGTCGAGCGCGACGGCGTCGGCACGGTGGTGTCACGCGTGTCGGGCCAGGAGCTCGCCGTCGAGTCGTCGGCCAAGATCGTTGATGCCAGCTACATGAACGTGACGGTTCCTTCGATGCGGCCGCCGGCCTACGACGTGGCTCCCGGCGTGCAGTGCATCCCGCTCAACAACCTGCCCGGCCTCGACCATCCGGCCGACGGTTACGTCGTGGTTGGCGCCGGCAAGACCGGTGCCGACGCGTGCCTGTGGTTGCTCGCCAACGGTGTCGACCCGGACGCGATCTCGTGGGTGATGCCACGTGACTCGTGGTATCTCGACCGGGCGCTGATCCAGCCGGGCGAGTTCTTCGCGAACACGGCGCAAAGCTTCGTCGAGCAGTTCCGGCACCTTGCGGAGTCGACGTCGGTGGAGGATCTCTTCGATCGACTCGAAGCGGCTGGGCTGTTGCTCCGGATCGACACGACGGTGCGCCCGACGATGTATCGCTGCTCGACCGTCACGGTCGCCGAGCTCGAGCAGTTGCGACGGATCACCAACGTGATCAGGCTGGGTCGGGTACAGCGGATCGAAGCCGATCGCATCGTCCTCGATTCGGGCACGGTGCCGACCACGCTTGGCACGGTGCACGTCGACTGCTCGGCCGACGGCCTCGAGCGTCGCCCCGCTCGTCCGGTGTTCGAGGACGGCCGATTGACCCTGCAGACGGTGCGCCACTGCCAACAGGTGTTCAGCGCAGCGTTCATCGCGCACGTCGAGGGCGCCTACGAGGGTGACGATGAGAAGAACCGGTTGTGCGGCGTGGTGCCGCACCCCGACAGCGACACCGACTGGCTGCGCACCGTGTACGGCAATTCGCTCAACACGGCCCAGTGGGGTGGCGACGCCAAGCTGCAGGCATGGCTCGCCACGTCGCGACTCGACGGATTCAGCAGCACCGAGCCGCCGAGCGCCGAGCTGATCAGCGTGGTGTTCGAGTTCGCCGGGCCGGCCCTGGCCAAACTCGAGCACTACCTCGCCGAACTCGGCTGAGCGGCACGCCGACGGCGTCTGTCATCCGCGTGCAAGGGTTCCTTGTCCGTTTGCACAGTTGCCTTGTATCGTCGCCACATGACTGTGTCCAGCTATCGAGTTTCCGATCGTGGGCAAATGGCACTTCCGGCCGAGGCTCGCCACCGCTGGAACCTCACCGATGGAGGTGCCGTCGACGTTGCCGATCTCGGGCATGCGCTCATCATCGTGCCCGCCGGACGAGGTGGTCTCCGAGGACTCGTCGCGGCGGCGATCGATGAAGTCGGCGGCTACCGATCGTTGGCGGCGAAGGTTGCTGCCGACGACCCGGACATTGCTTGAGCATCATCCTGCTCGATGACCAGACGTCTCGGTGCTGTTGACGACAAGGTTGCTGCCGGGGTGCTGTCATCGGTTGTTGCGCTTCCCGACACCGTGGAGATGCTTTCCTTCCGGAAGCTCGGATGGCCGATGGCCGAGTTGGTCCACGCAGGAGCGCGGCTCAACTTGCTTTCCCTCGAAGCCCTTGCAGCGGCACGTCATCTCTCCGCTGAAATCTGCCTCGCGGAGCACGACGACAACGAACCGCTGCGGGCTGCGGCGAGTCGATTCGGCGTTATCGTCCGGTCGGTGCGCGGCTGACAGCGCCGACATCGGTCTCACTCCTTCATCCGGGGGAGCGGTCGGCGCCGTATGAATCGCAATGACGACGGTCGCAGGGGCGATCGGCAGGACGAAGGAGCCTCTGATGAGGAAGCGCCACACGATCGTGTTCGGGATCGGACTCACGGCTGCCACGGCCATGAGCGCCGTCCCAGTATCAGCCGCGAGCCCTGAAGCACCGACGTCGGCGTACATCGTCACGTTCGCCCGGGGAACCGATGCGAACGTGGAGGCGGCGAAGTTGCGTCGGGCCGGTGGCGAGATCGACCACACCTATACGAGCGTGCTGTCTGGCGTGGCGGCCGACCTCACCAAGGGCGAACTGACGACGCTGCTCCGCAACCCGAACGTCGTGAGCGTCACGGCTGACACGCCGGTGTACGCGCTCGGGACTCAGCAGTCGCCGCCCGCCTGGGGCATCGATCGCATCGACCAGCCGGCGTTGCCGCTGAGCGGCTCCTACGGCTACCCCGACACCGCAGGCGCCGGCGTGACGGTGTACGTGGTCGACACCGGACTTCGTGCCGACCACGTCGAGTTCACCGGGCGGGTCGCCCCTGGGTTCACCGTGATCAACGATGGGTACGGAACAGGTGACTGCGAAGGCCACGGCACCCACGTTGCCGGAACCGCCGCCGGTTCCACGTTCGGTGTGGCCAAGCAAGCGACCGTTGTTCCCGTGCGGGTGTTGAACTGCTCGGGCTCGGGCTCGCTGTCGGGCGTGATCGCCGGTCTCGATTGGATCGCTGCGAATCACACGACCGGGCCTGCTGTCGCCAACCTGAGCCTGGGTGGTGCTGCGAGCGCCAGCCTCGACGAGGCAGTCAATCGCGTGATCGCCGATGGCGTCACCGTCGTTGTCGCTGCTGGCAACTCGAACGCCGATGCTTGCGGGGTATCCCCGGCTCGCGCCCCCGCAGCCCTGACCGTCGGTGCCACCACCACCAGCGATGCGCGGGCGTCGTACTCGAACGTCGGGCCGTGTCTCGACTTGTTCGCGCCCGGCTCGGGGATCAACTCGGCATGGTGGACGTCGTCGACCTCGGTGGCGACGCTGTCGGGGACATCGATGGCAGCACCCCACGTTGCAGGCGCTGCAGCGTTGATCGCTGGACAGAACCCGAGCTGGACGCCAGCACAGGTGGCGGCGCAACTCGTTGCATCTGCAACGGTCGGCGCTGTCGCCTCAGCCGGGACCACATCGCCCAACCGTCTGCTGTTCGTCCCCGCGGACACGG
>JBMOFX010000184.1:0-5527 GCA_049318665.1 Ilumatobacteraceae bacterium
ACGTGCTCATCGTCAGATCATCGCAGAGCGCTCGACATCGCGGAGAGACCTGCAACCACGAGCAATCCGAGCACGAGGATCCGGAATCGTTCGCCGTGGACGTACCGCCGCAGGCGAAAACCCACGACCTGACCCAGCAGCAGAGCTGGCAGTGCGATGGCAGCCGCGACGATCCCTTCCGTGGTGACGCGGCCGGCTGCCACGAACAGCGTCATGCCCATCACGTTGCTCAGCGCGAAGACGGTGTTGATCGTGGCGCGAAACACATCCGGTGAGAGGTTGCGGGCTTGCAGCGCGAACACCAGGGGCGGGCCGTTGGTCGACAGCGACGTGTTGAGCACCCCGCTCAGGAAACCCGCGCCCACGTCGAGGCGCGTTCCGAACCGGCTCATGTCGATGCGGCGCCACAGCAGGAACGCCGCGATCAGCACGAAACAACCGAGCACGAACCGGAGCACTTGGTCGTCGGCAACGATGTAGACCCAGAGACCGAGCGGCATGCCCACGTACGCGGCGATGACGAGGCGACGCGCAAGCACTCGGTCGGTGTGCTGGCGGCTGTGGATCGCCTGCCACGTGGTGACGCCCACACCGAGGAGGGTGCTGATCACCACCGCGTCCTTGGTGGGGATCGCCAAGGTGAGCAGTGGCACCGACAGCAGCGCGAACCCGAACCCGGACAGCACCTGGGTGAGTGACGCAGCGAACACGGCCGCAGCGATGACGGCGAATTGGACCCAGGTCACAACGTGAGATGCTCGCGCACTTGCTGCCCGAACGATGGCATCCGCACTGTCAGAACAGCGAGCCCTGCTCGGCTTGCAGCAGTGGCAGCGCATCCGGCAGCGGTTGGAGCCCCTCGACGAGCAGCGCCATCTCCGCGTGAAACGTGCGGGCGAGGCCGGGGCTGTCGACGTTGTCGGGGGTGTGCACGAACAGCGTTGGCGTGCGGCCCTCCCCCAGCCACATCTCGATGATCGGTAGCCACTCCTGCAGCCCCGTCGAGGTCCGCTCCGGGTCGTCCGATCCGATGAACCGCACGATCGGACGATCGGTGAGCGCGTCGGTGAGCGCGGGCACTCGCGGCTTCTTCTCCCACGCCTCTCGGCCGGCCTCCGAACGCGGCGGCTGCGAGAAGAGGGCGCGTGAATCGAGCAGCACCCGCTCGGCTCCGTGACGGGTGAGCACCCGGTCGAGCGCGGCTCGACCCGGCGGTTGGAAGAAGCCGAGATGCCGAACCTCCACCGACCAACGCCAGCCCGACGGCAGGCTGCCGAGCACGCCGTCGAGTACCCCGAGGTCCACCGGCGCGAACGATGCGGGGAGCTGCAAGGTGAGGCCACCAATCCGACCGTGCAGCGGCGACATCAGTTCGACGAAGGCGGCGACGTCGGCGTCGATGTCGCGGAGACGCTTGTCGTGGGTGATCACCCGCGGCACCTTGAAGACGAACGAGAAGCCGGGATGGACCTGCTCGAGCCACCGTTCGACGGTTGCTGCCGGGGGCGAGGCGTAGAAGGTCGTGTTGCCTTCGACCGCGTTCACGTACCGGCTGTAGGCAGCGAGCTCTGCGCCGTGCGCAGTTCCCGCCGGCAGGAAGCGTCCCACCCACTCCCGATGCGCCCACATCGGACAGCCCACGTGCAACACCGGCACCATGCCGTGCACCGTACGCTGCCGACGTGGAGATCCCCGTCATCGACCTTCGCGACGCGAACGCACCATCCGCCATCGACGCCGCCTGTCGGACGACCGGCTTCTTCGCCGTCACCGGCCACGGCATCCCGAGCGAACGCCGCACCGCGGTGATCGACGCCGCCCGCCAATTCTTCGCGCAGCCCGCCGACGTGAAGGAGCAGATTGCACTCGCACGCGGTGGCCGCGCCTGGCGCGGATGGTTTCCCCTCGGCGACGAACTCACCTCTGGCGTTCCGGATCTGAAGGAGGGGCTGTACGTCGGCCGAGAACTGCCTCCGAGCGAACGGCCGCTACACGGACCGAATCTGTGGCCCGACACGGTGCCCGATCTGCAGTGGGCGGTCGCATGGTGGACAGCGAAGATGGAGTCGTTGGGGCAGCGAGTGCTCGCTGCGATGGCGACCGGCCTCGGCCTGGCTCCGGACTGGTTCCGCTCGGGCATCTGCGCCGACCCGACGGTGCTGTTCCGGATCTTCCGGTACCCGCCACATCCCGTCGGGGCGGCCGACCGCTGGGGGGTGGCCGAACACACCGACTACGGGCTGCTCACGCTGCTCACCCACGACGGCACGCCGGGGCTCGAGGTGAACGTGCGTGGCACCTGGGTGCCGGTGGATGCCGATCCGGATCTGGTGATCTGCAACCTCGGCGACATGCTCGACCGACTCACGCTTGGCCGCTACCGCAGCACGCCGCATCGCGTCCGCAACGCCGCTGGGCACGACCGCATCTCGCTGCCGTTCTTCCTCGACCCGTCGTGGGATGCGGTCGTCCAACCGCTCCCCCTCGACGACGACTGGGCGACACCGATCGAACGATCCGAGCGATGGGACCGAGCCGACCTCACCACGATCGACGGGACGTACGGCGATTGGTTGGTGGCGAAGGTGAAGCGCGTGTTCCCTCAGCTCGCCGACGTCGTTCTCGCCGACGTGGTGCTCGACGGCGGCGCGAGCCAGTAGCGCCGCTGCGCACGATCGACGTCGACCACGATCCAGCCGTTCGCGAGGCGCGGCGCCAACGCCTCGCGAATGACGTGGCGGGCATGTAACGCCACATCGTTCGACGCAGCGATGTCGTCGGCGTCGGCAACGGGAACATCAACTGCGAGTTCGCCAGTGGGCCGGGGCCGAGCACCGGTGAGATCCCACTGCACCGTCAGCCGGTCCGAAGGGAGCGTGCCGTTGATGCCGCCGAGCGTGCCGTAGTGGTCGACGTGATAGCTCACGCCCACTGCCCGCAGGGCCCGCAGATTGAGATGCGCATTCGCGAGTTGCAGCGGATCGAACGTCCAACGCATCGCGGTGAGACCTCGCTCGAGACACCAGCGGCGTTGCTCCTGCTTGAGCGCCACGCCGAGTCCGAGCCGCCGAGCCCGCGGATCGACCGCGAGGTAGTGGGAGTGCAGCACCCACGGCTCGTGCGTGCGGAACCCGCACACGGCTCCGACGATCTCGTCGCCGTCGAAGGCACCAATGGCGACGCCTCCCTCGGCGATGAGCGCGACGAGCATGTTCACCGACACAGCATCGCCCGCTCCCCAGATGCGATGCTCGAACGGCGGCAGTGCTGCGAGTTCGTCAGCAGTGGTGAGCACCCGGAGCTCGACGCCGCCGAGCTCGTCACTCATGCCCGGAGCACCTCGGTGCTCTGGGTGACGGTGTCGAGGAAGGGGCGATCGAGCGTGACTGCGATGCCAGGGCCCTCGGGCACCGGCATGATGCCGTCGGTGGTCTCGAGCCGCTGCTCGGTGATGTCGCGCGCGTAGGTGCGGCTGGCCGACGCAGTGTCGCCCGGATACACGAACCCCGGCATCGTGGCGAGTTGGATGTTGAGAGCGCGGCCGATGCCGGTCTCGAGCATCCCACCGCACCACATCGGCACCTCTCGCCCGACGCACAGGTCGTGGATGCGACGCACCGCTTCGATCCCTCCGACCCGACCCACCTTCACGTTGACCACCGAGCAGGCGCCGAGATCGAGCGCTGCCTTCGTGCGCGCGGGCGAGGTGAGCGACTCGTCGAGGCACAGCGGCGTCGACAGTTGCGGCGCGAGGACGGCGTGATCGGTGAGGTCGTCGAAGTTGAGCGGCTGCTCGATGTAGTGGAGGTTGAACTCGTCGAGGCTCTGCAGGAGGGCGACGTCATCGAGGGTGTACGCGGAGTTCGCGTCGACGGTGAGCTCGATGTCGGGGAAGCGCTCGCGGACTGGGCCGAGGATGTGGCGATCCCAACCGGGCTCGATCTTCAGCTTGATCCGGTGGTAGCCCTGCGCAACGTGACGCTCGACGGCCGCGAGCGTTTCCGGCAGCGGGTTCATCCCGAGGCTGGCGCCCACGGTCAGCTCGGTGCGATCGCCGCCGAGGATCGTCCGCAGCGGCAGTCCCTGCTGGCGGGCCCAGCAGTCCCACACCGCGGCCTCGACGCAGGCCTTCGCCATCGGATTGCCGCGGTACCGAGCCCACGCGTCGAACAACTCGGACGGGTGAGTGATCTCGTGCTCGAGTAACCAGGGCACCAGCGCCCCGCGAATGACCGTGAACGCACCACCGATTGTCTCCTCGCGGTACGACGGCAATGGGTCCATCGTGCTCTCGCCGTAGCCCTCGACGCCCTCGCTACGGACGGTGACGATGATCGACGTCTTCGCCCGCTGGGTATCGAACGACGTCGTGAACGGCGACACGAAGGGCAGCTCGATGAGCCGCAGCTCGATTTCGTCGATGCGCATAGTGCCGTGGAGCGTAATCACCAGGTGTCGATGTTGGGTCGCTTCTTGCCGTCCCGCGGCGCCGGTGATGGGGCGGCGGCGAGGATCGTCGAGATCCATCGACGGGAGTCGACGGGATCGATCACGTCATCGATCTCGAAGTGCGACGCGGTATTGAGTGCTTTGCCGTGCTCGTACATCCGGTCGACCATCGACTGGAACGTGGCGTCGCGCTCGACCGGGTCGCTGATCGCGGCGAGTTCGTTGCGGTAGCCGAGCCGCACCGCTCCCTCGAGGCCCATCCCGCCGGTCGGCCACGCCACGCATGCGAGCGGGGCCTTCGTGCTGCCACCCATCATCGCCTGTGCGCCGAGGCCGTAACTCTTGCGCAGCACGATGGAGACGAGCGGGACGGTGATGTTCGCTCCTGTGACGAAGAGACGGGTGCAGTGCCGCACGAGCGCCGTCTCCTCCACCTCAGGCCCGACCATCATCCCGGGCGTGTCGACGAGGGTGATGACGGGCAGGTCGAACGCGTCGCAGAGTTGCAGGAACCGCGCTGCCTTGTCGGCACCGTCGCTGTCGATCGCGCCCGCGAGATGACCCGGATGGTTGGCCAGCACACCACATGGACGACCCTCGATGCGCGCGAGCGCGGTCACCATGCCGAGCCCAAACCCAGCGCGGAGTTCGAGCACCGAGTCGACGTCGAACATCGCGTCGATCACGCGGCGCACGTCATAGCTGCGCTTGCGATCGTCGGGGATCACGTGCCGCAGCACTCGTTGATCGGGCGCTGCCCACTCGGTCAGCGGACCTTGGAAGTACGACAGATACTGCTTGCCCACCTTCACGGCCTCGGCTTCGTCGGCCACCACGATGTCGATCACGCCATTCGATCGCTGCACCTCGACAGGTCCGATCGCCTTCGGCTCGAACACACCGAGGCCACCTCCTTCGATCATCGCCGGACCACCCATGCCGATGTTCGAGTCCTCGGTCGCGATCACCACGTCGCAACAGCCGAGCAGTGCGGCATTCCCCGCGAAGCAGTAGCCGGCGTTGATGCCCACCAGTGGCACCAATCCGCTCAGCTTCGCGAAGAGCATGAAGGCCAGGC
>JBMOFX010000185.1:0-5523 GCA_049318665.1 Ilumatobacteraceae bacterium
TGAGCCAGCCGGGGCCTTCTTCGCGGCCGGCGCCTTCTTCGCGGCCGGAGCCTTCTTCGCGGCCGGCGCCTTCTTTGCCGCCGGTGCCTTCTTCGCAGCCGGTGCCTTCTTCGCGGCCGGCGCCTTCTTCACCGCAGGTGCTGGCTTCGGCTTGTCTGCACTGGGGTCGCTGCCGGCGGCTGCCGGCGCCTTGCGCGCCGACGCCTCCAACGACTCGGCGAGGTCCTCGAGGCGATCCTCGAGGTCGTCCACTCGGTCAGCAAGGCGGGCGACCTGCTTCGCGACCTCGGCCTGGATCGTGGCCATCAACTGCTCGCTCGACGCGCGGCCGCGCTCCACGAGTTGCTCGACGGTGCGACGGGCGTCCTTGCGGCGAATTTCGCCGTTCTTCACCAGGTCACTGACCAGCTTCTCCGCCGTGGTCTGGGAGACGTGAGTGAACTGGGCGCCAGCGTCCAGCAGACGAGTCAGGATGTTGTTCGAAGGCATGGCGGAAGTCTACTGGCCAGCGATGCCCCGTTCGGGAGTGCCGCCAAGGAGCTGCATCGCGATCGAGTGCAGATCGTCGCCCACAAGGTCCGGGACCGGATCAATCAGCGTGCCCGACCGCGTCACCCCCGACCACACCTGTGCGTACGCGCAGCCGAGCTCGCGCGCGAAGAGCCCGTCGGTCGATGGACGGTCGCCGACCATCACCGCGGCGCGAGCTGCGGCGTCACCCACCACTGCCCGCACCAACGCAGCCATCGGCCCGTGCGGCTTCCCCGCAACAGTCGCCGTGGCGCCACCCGAACCGACGATCACCGCCGCCAGAATCGCGCCACCGCCAGGGATCGGGCCATCCGGTGTGGGGAACGTCGCGTCGTCGTTGGTTCCGATCAGGCGGGCGCCACGGTGCACCGCCGTGGCCGCCGTTCGAAGCCGCTCGTAGGTGAACGAACGATCGAACCCGACCATCACCGCGTCGAAGTGCCCATCGGTCGCCACCTCGGCGCCGCGCTCCGCGAGCGCCTCCTCGATGCCTGGGCCACCGCACACGAACACTCGCTCGCCGGGCTCGACGAGGAGCGCAGCGGCCATCGCAGAGCTGATCACGTCACCGACTGCTTCAATGCCGATCGCGGCAAGCGCCTGCTCCTGCTGCGCGCGGGTCGACGCCGAGTTGTTCGTCACGAACAGCACTCGACGTCCGGCGGCGCGCAGGGCAGCGATCGCGTCGGGAGAACCGGGGATGGCCTGATGGGCAAGCCACACAACGCCGTCGAGATCCAACAGCACCGTTGGTGGGAACATCTCGCCATCGTGGCACGGAGACTGGCATCCTGTGCAGGTGCCCCGCTTCGAACCGTTCCGCGCGTTGCGCTACTCGCCGTCCCTCGACCTCGACAACGTGGCGGCCCCGCCGTATGACGTGCTGTCGCTCGCCGACGTTCACGCACTCGCCGCCGCCGACCCGCACAACATCGTGGTGGTCGACGTTCCGCAGCCCGACGACGACCCGGCCCGATACGAGCGAGCCGCATCAACCCTTCACACGTGGGAACGCGAAGGAATCATGGTTCGCGACGATCGCCCGTCGTTCACGCTCTACCGGATGCGGTTCACCACCGAAGACGGTGGCGAACGAGAGACGGTCGGCGTAATCGGTGCGCTCGAGGTCGTCGATGAAGGTGCCGGCGGCGTCCTGCCGCACGAGCGGACCACTCCGAAGGCGAAGACCGATCGCCTCGACCTCACGCGAGCGACCGAAGCCAACCTGTCTCCGGTCTGGGGTTTGTCGCTCACGCCAGGCCTCACCGCCGCGTTGATCGAGCCGGGAGATCCCGTGGGCTCGTGCATCGATGCGGACGGAGTGGTGCACACGGTCGAGCGTGTGTCTGATCCCCGTCGCATCGAAGAGATCCGCGAGGCGGTGTCGTCGCATCCCGTGCTCATCGCCGACGGTCACCACCGCTACGCGATCAGCCGCACCTACCGAGACGAGCGGCGCGCCACCGACGGGGCTGGTCCGTGGGATCTCACCCTCACCTACGTGGGCGAGCTCGTCGAGGATCAGCTCAGCATCGACGCAATTCATCGTGTGTATCGCGGCATCGGTGCAGACGACCTGCTCGGGATGCTCGCCCGGAGCTTCGACACCCTCGACGCCGGGCCGATCGACGCCACGTTCGCCAGTGTCGCCGTCAGCCGAGGAGCGCTGTGCTTCGTGCATCCAGACGGGACCGGCACCTGGCTCACACCGCGCTCGGCGGCGTTCGAGGGTGTCCGAAACCTCGACGGCGCGATGCTCGAGCATGCGCTCGCGAGCACCGACGTCGACGTGAGCTATCAACACGGGGTCGAGCACGTGGTCGACCTCGTCACGACCGGCGACGCTGCGGCGGCGGTGTTGATCCGACCGACGAGCATCACGGAGATCCGGCGCACGGCCGACGAGGGGCTGTTGATGCCTCCGAAGTCGACGTTCTTCACCCCAAAACTGCGAACCGGCCTCGTCATCCGGTCGTTTGCCTGAGCCAGACACTGCTCAGGTACGGCTCACGTTCGGCTCAGGTTCGCGATGCCTGGAAGATCGCCTCGATCGCCTCGTCGAGCAGCGCATCGAACACGGCATCGGTTTGTTGAGCACTCAGCCCTTCGCTGAGCGCGCGGGAGAAACTCGCGATGATCCCGTGATTGCGGGACAGTTTCGCGTTGGCGTCATCGCGGCTGTAGCCACCCGACAGGGCGACGACACGCAACACCGAGGGGTGCCGAACCAGGTCCAGGTAGAAGTCGTCGACCGTGGGCAGGGTCAGCTTCAGCATCACCGGCTGATCGGCCGGTTGCGCGTCCAACTCGGCCAGCAGCGACGCCCGAAGCAGCGCTTCTGCCGCTTCCTTCTGCGGACTGTTGATGTCGACCTCCGGCTCGATGATCGGCACCAGGCCGGCACGCAGGATCTGCCGACCCACCTCGAACTGCTGGGAGACGATGGCATCGATGCCGCGCTGATCGGCAAGTGAGATGACCGAACGCATCTTCGTGCCGAACACGCCCTTCGCGACCGCGCGGCCGAGCAGTTCGTCGAGCCCGGGGATGGGCTTCATCAGCTGCACACCATCGACGACGTCGAGCAAGCCACGGTCGACCTTCAGGAACGGGACGACGTTCTTGCGTTGCCACAGGTAGTCGGCCGTCCCCAGCCCGTCGATCGAGCGATCCATCGTTCCTTCGAACAAGATCGCTCCGAGCACGCGCGCACCAGTGAACCCGGGGCTCTTGATCATCCGCGAGCGCATCTCGTGGATGAGGTCGAACATCTGCTCCTCGGACGAGTACTCACTCTCCTCGATCCCGTAGAGGCGGAGCGCCTTGGGAGTGCTGCCGCCGCTCTGGTCGAGGGCGGCGATGAAACCTTCACCCGATCGGACTCGCTCGAGCTGCTCGTCGTTCATGGGCGCGCATCGTAGTGGTCACGTCGCGGCGTCGCTCAGTGCGTCGGCACCGCGCTGCAGCAGGCGTCGCACACGAGCTCGCGAGCGTGCGGGCACCAGGTCGATGGCGACCACTTCGGTTCGGCTCTGCGTCGCACCGCCCGAGCGGAAGAAGCGCCGCCGAACGCTCCCTTCGACGACGACGTCGTCCCCCACGGCGAGCCCGGCCACGAGCGAGGCGAGCCGCGACGGCCCGGCACACGACACCGGGACGGACATCGAGCGACCGTCGACATCAGGGGTGGCGATGTCGAACGCCCAGCGCTGATCGCCGGTGGGGAGCTCGCTGCAACGCGGATCGGACCGCACCTGACCCTGCAGGATGACGATGTTCATGGGGACCTCCCGGAACGCGCCGCGCAAGCGGCGACCATTGCATCAGGGGGAAGAACTCGAACCCTACGCCGGGGGTGTCACATCGCTCATCGGCCAAGTGCGGAGAGCCGGTCTCGCACATCAGCGAAGTCGGCGTCGTGATGTGCCACCAGGCCGAACATCCGCCGCGCTTCCACCACTTCACCCGAACGATCGAGCAAGTCGGCGATCACATACCACTGACGAAGGTGGTGTTCTCGCACCTTCTTCGGCACCGCCCGCGCGCGTTCCATGATGCGCAGTGCCCCGGCGAGGTCACCTTGATCAGCTCGAGCACCCGCTGCCACGATCCGACCCTCCGCCATGACGGCCGGCTCGGGCGATGCCCCCTTGAGGTCACGCCAGAGCTCCTCGGCCTCGGTGTAGCGACGCAAGGCGCGGTAGCAATCAGCCAGCACCGGATGGTGCCGCACCGTCTGATCGAGCGTCCTCGCAAGTTCGAGCTCGGCTGCCGCCTTGCGCCACTGACCGACTGCGTACCACGACAGGCCGGCGATTTCATGTGCCATGGCGACGTTTGGTAGGTCACGCAGCACCGGCTGCACCATTCGCCGGGCATCGCCGAAGCGCTCCCGCTCGAGCGCCTCGGCCGCAGACAACAGGCGTTCGTGATATCGAGCGGAGGTCGCCTTGCCTGCCTCGCGCTCCACCACTGCGATCACCTCGGGATCGAGCGAGCCGGGCGTTCGGCGACGGACCGGCCCATCCGCCACGGCACGAGCGGCCGCATCTTCCGCCGCGACCCGAATCGGACCCTCGTCCTGCCACTGCTCGGACTCCCACGGCGGCGGCGCCACCGGACGGTCATCCTTCGGCGGGCGCGGACCACGCTTGGCCTTCACTTCCATCGATCGACGTTCCGCCGCGGTCAGCACACGGGCCGGGCGCTGGTCGGGACGTCCACGCCCCGCACTCGGCCGTCCGGCCTGTCCCCCGCGACCACCACTCCCCAATGACGCCGAGCGGCCGTTCGATGCGCCACCCGGACGCGAACCTCGGTTGGGACGATCCTCACGCTCACCACGCTCACCACGCTCACCACGCGACGGTCCACCATCGGGTCGAGCGCGACCCCCGGGACGGGGGCCACGATCACCAGTCGGCCGACCACCGACCGGCGGTCCGTCACGACGCGATCCGTCACGACGCGGTCCGTCACGACGCGGTCCGTCAGGTCGCGATCCGGCAGGTCGCGTGTCATCACGACGCGGTCCGTTCCCGCGGGCATCGTCACGTCGCGGTCCGTCACGACGCGGCTCGGCCCGTTGGGAGGACCGACCTTGCGCAGACCGCTGTGGCGGACCACTCCGCTGGGAGCCCGCGCTGGGACGGCTAGGCCGGCTGGGACGGCCAGGCGCGCCGTCGGGACGTGTCGCCGCCTGCTGTCCATCCTCAGGAGGACGACGACGGTCGTCCGACTGTACCTTCCGGCCGGCCCCGCCCGACGCCGGACGGGCAGGACGAGGAGCAGGGCGACGACGTTCGGGACTCGGCGGCATAGGAGAGACGATGGTAGTGCTGAAAACGACGAACGCCCCCCGACGGTGTCGGGGGGCGTTCGAGCGATGAATTCGGCGACGACCTACTCTCCCAGGGGGTCTACCCCCAAGTACCATTGGCCCTGGCAGTCTTAACTTCCGTGTTCGGGATGGGAACGGGTGTGACCCTGCCG
>JBMOFX010000186.1:0-5522 GCA_049318665.1 Ilumatobacteraceae bacterium
CATGTACGGCCAGATGACGGCCGGCTCGTGGATCTACATCGGCACGCAGGGGATCCTGCAGGGCACGTACGAGTGCTTCGCGGAGATCGCCCGTCGCCGATTCGGCGGCACGCTGGCCGGCACCATCACGCTCACCGCCGGACTCGGAGGCATGGGCGGCGCGCAACCGCTGTCGGTCACCATGAACGACGGCGTCGCGCTGTGCATCGACGTCGATCCGTGGCGGGTCGAGCGTCGCCACGAGCATCGCTATCTCGACGAGATCGCCGAGTCGCTCGACGATGCCGTCGCCCGTTGTGTCCGCGCCCGCGACGAACGCCGCCCGCTGTCGGTCGGTCTGGTCGGCAACGCCGCTGAGGTGCTGCCGAAGCTGTTGGAGATGGACTTCCCGGCCGACATCGTCACCGATCAGACGAGCGCGCACGACCCGCTCAGCTACGTGCCCGCCGACCTCACGCCCGAGGCTACGGCCGAGCTGGCGCGCACCGATCCGCAGGAACTGATCCGTCGGTCGCGCGCCTCGATGGCGACGCACTGCCGGGCGATGGTGGGCTTCCTCGACAAGGGCGCAGAGGTGTTCGACTACGGCAACAGCCTGCGCACCGAGGCACAGCTCGGAGGGTTCGAGCGAGCGTTCGACTACCCGGGCTTCCTGCCCGCCTACATCCGTCCGCTCTTCTGTGAGGGCAAGGGCCCATTCCGCTGGGTGGCGCTGTCGGGTGATCCCGCCGACATCGCGGCAACCGATCGTGCGGTGCTCGAAGAGTTTCCCGACGATCCGCACCTCGCACGCTGGATCGAGATGGCCGGCGAGCGTGTCGCATTCCAAGGGCTTCCGGCACGCATCTGTTGGCTGGGCTACGGCGAGCGGGCTCGGCTCGGCCTGCGCTTCAACGAGATGGTGCGCACGGGTGAACTGTCCGCACCCATCGTGATCGGACGCGACCACCTCGACTCGGGCTCGGTCGCGTCGCCGTACCGCGAGACCGAGGCGATGCTCGACGGCAGCGACGCGATCGCCGACTGGCCGCTCCTCAACGCGCTCGTCAACACCAGCAGCGGCGCCACGTGGGTGAGCATCCACCACGGTGGTGGCGTGGGCATCGGGCGGTCAATCCACGCGGGCATGGTGGCGTTGGCCGACGGCACCGCGCTGGCCGACCAGAAGCTCGAACGTGTGCTCACCACCGACCCGGGCATGGGCGTGATCCGTCATGTCGATGCCGGATACGACCGCGCCCGTGAGGTCGCCGCCGAGCGCGGCGTCCGCGTGCCGATGACCGAGTGACGACCGAGTGATGACGGTCGTGGAGGGTGACTTCTGGCGCGACGGCGCGGTGTGTGTGCGGTCAGCGTTCACGCCCGAGCACATCGACCTGCTCACCCGCGCGGTCGAGGTGAACCTCGCCGACCTCTCGTCACTCGCCAAGCGTGCGAGCAGCGATGGTGACGGCGCCTTCATCGAGGACTTCTGCTCGTGGCAACGGATCCCCGAGCTCGAGCAGTTCGTCCGCGCTTCTCCTGCTGCGGCGATCGCCGCGGACCTGCTGGACGCGACGCAGATTCGCTTCTACCACGACCATGTGCTGGTGAAGGAGCCTGGCACTCGTCAACGCACGCCATGGCACCAAGATCAGCCGTACTACAACGTCGAGGGACGACAGAACGTCAGCGCGTGGATCCCGATCGATCCGGTGCCGCGCGAGTCGGCGCTCGAGTTCGTCCGCGGGTCACACCTCGGGCCGTGGTTCATGCCGCGCACCTTCCTCGATGGCCAGGCGAAGTGGTTCCCGGAGGGTTCGCTCGCCGAGCTGCCGCAGATCGAGGGCAACCCCGACCTCGAGGTGATCGGTTGGGCGCTCGAACCCGGCGACGCAGTGTTCTTCCACGGCCTCACGTTGCACGCGGCCGGGGCGGTGCTCGGACCGCACCGACGACGCGTGGTGTCGCTGCGTTTCCTCGGTGACGACGTCCGGCACGTCGTGCGTCCGTGGGCCACGTCACCACCATTCCCCGGTCTGGCCGACGAGCTCGCTGATGGTGCGCAACTCGATCACCCACTGTTCCCGGTGCTGTGGTCCGCCGCGATGCGCGAGAGTGCAACATGACCGATTGGCAGGCGCTGAGCGCGCGAGCTTCCTTCGCCTCGCATCGGCTCATCGGGTGGACGTTCTGGGACCCGGGCGGCATCGACCGGTACGCAGCACTTGGTGTGCCCAACGGTCAGGGCTACTACATCGCCACACGCGCCGCGCCGCTGGCACCCGCCGGCGACCGGGCGGTCATCGCGGCCTTCGGATCGATCCACCCCGACTTCATTCGCTTCTCGCTCGGCCTCGCCCGCCAGCACACCACGTTCGACGACGCGTATCGCGTGCGCAACGAAGCGGTGACCGAAGGGCTCGACGCGTATGTGCCCGGCCTCGCGCCGCTCCTCGCCGGCCTCGCCGCACCGTTGTGGGACGCGACGGACTCGCTGCCCCTGGTCGGCAGGGTGCTGTTCGGCGCCCACGCCGATGCGCCGCGTTGGGAGCACGAGCCAGCAGTGTCGGCATGGCTCGCGGTCAACTGCATCCGCGAATGGCGCGGCGATACCCACTGGGCCGTACTGGCCGATCACGACCTGTCCGGTGTCGAGGCTGGTCTCTTGCACGATGCGTGGATGGGGTACCCGGGGGAGTGGATCCCGCGCTCACGCGGCGCCGACGACCACGGCGTTGCCACCGCGTTCGAGCGGCTCGCCGCGCGTGGGTTGGCATCGCAGCGAGCCGATGGCAGCTGGGGTGTGGATGAGGCTGGCATCGCGCTGCGCGACTCGATCGAGGCGCACACCGATCGGCTGTGCGAGGCAGCGTGGCGTCACCTCGGTGAAGAACGAACCGTGGCGTTCTGTGAGACCGTCGAGCCACACGGTCCGACACTCATGGCGCGCATCGATGCGACGGCCGGCCTGAACTGGATGCCCGCAGCGCGGGAGCGGCGCCGATGACCGTGCTCCCGATCGTCACCGTCGGTCATCCAGTGCTGCGTGAGCCTGCCCGCGATGTGACGATCGACGAGCTCGCCTCCGCCGAGATCCAGACGTTCATCGACGACCTCGTCGACACGATGCGGCACGCGAACGGCGCCGGACTCGCAGCCAACCAGGTGGCTCGCCCGATCCGGATCGCTGCGATCGAAGTGAACGACAACCCGCGCTACCCCTACAAGCCGCGCATCCCACTCACCATCGTCGTCAATCCGACGATCGAGTTGATCGGCGACGAGACCGTCGAGATCAACGAGGGTTGCCTCTCGGTGCCGAACCTGCGCGGCAACGTGTTCCGCCACGTGACGATCCGCGTGCGATGGCTCGACCGTCACGGCGTGGCACACGACGAAGAGAAACGCGGCCTCACCGCGGGCACGTTCCAACACGAGCTCGACCACCTCGACGGCGTGCTGTTCCTCGACCGGGTGGTCGACCCGACGACGTTCACCACGTGGGAGCAGTTCGAGCGGTTCCACCGGGCCGCATTCGTCGAGCGGATCACCGCCTTCGTCGAGCGAGTCGGGTCCTGAGCGCCTACCACTGCGAGCTGGCGTGGCTCGGCGGCGACACGGCCACGGCCGACGTGCTCGTCGAGACCGACGGCGACCGGATCACCGCGGTCACGCCGGGCGCCGTGGCTCCCGCCGGCGCGGTCCGCCTGCGCGGCCTCACGCTGCCCGGGTTCGCCAACGCGCACAGCCACGCGTTCCATCGTGCGCTGCGCGGTCGCACGCAGCGCGATGCCGGATCGTTCTGGACCTGGCGCGAGCAGATGTACGGCCTCGCCCAGGTGCTCGACCCCGACTCGTATCACGACCTCGCCCGCGCGGTGTACGGCGAGATGGCGTTGGCCGGCGTCGCAGCGGTGGGTGAGTTCCACTACCTGCACCACGACGGGGACGGCCGGCCCTACGCCGACCCGAACGCGATGGGCGCCGCACTCGTCGCCGCAGCGCACGATGCGGGCATTCGGATCACACTCCTCGACACCTGCTACCTGCACGGCGGCATCGCGCACGACGGCTCCGGCGTCGCCCCGCACGGCGTGCAGACGCGCTTCACCGACGGCACCGCCCACGCGTGGCGCGAGCGAGCGTCGGACGCCACCTCGCTCGAGTCGGCAACGGTGCGGGTGGGCGCAGCGGTGCACTCGGTGCGCGCTGTCGACCCCGACTCGATCGAAGTGGTCGCCGCGTGGGCTGATGCTCGCAACGCGCCGCTGCACGCACACGTGTCGGAGCAACCGGCGGAGAATGCGCAGTGTCGCGAAGCGTTCGCGCTCACCCCGACCGAACTCCTGCACGAGCGGGGCGCGCTGGGGGAGCGGTTCACCGCCGTCCACGCAACCCATCTCACCGATCACGACGTGCACCTCCTCGGATCGCAGCGTGCGTGCGTGTGTATGTGTCCCACCACCGAGCGCGACCTCGCCGACGGCATCGGCCCTGCGGCTCGGCTCGTCGACGCCGGAGCCTCGTTGTCGCTGGGCAGCGATTCGCACGCGGTGATCGATCTGTTCGAAGAGGCACGTGCGGTCGAGCTCGACGAGCGCCTCGCATCGCAGCAGCGCGGCAACCTCGGCACCGATGCGCTGCTGCGCGCGGCCACGGTCGACGGCCATCGCAGCATCGGCTGGTCCGACGCCGGTGTGATCGCAGCCGGCATGCACGCCGACTTGGTGACGGTGCGACTCGACTCCGTGCGCACCGCGGGTGGTGGCGCTGCCGATGCGATCCACACGGCCGTGTTCGCCGCAACGGCCGCCGACATCGCACACGTGGTGGTCGGCGGACGAGTGGTCGTGCGAGACGGCGTACACACCAGCATCGACGTACCCGCCGACCTCTCGCGCACCATCGGCGAGCTGCACCGGCGAAGGGCCGACCTGTGAGCACCACCACCGTGATCGACGACATCGGGCTGCTCGTCACCAACGATCCGACGCTCGGCGAGGGACCGCTCGGCATCGTGCGCGACGCATCGCTCGTCTTCGCGGACGGTGTAGTCGTCGCGGTCGGGCGCGCCGGCGCCACCGCCGACGAACGCATCGACGTCGGCGGACGCTGCGTGATCCCCGGGTTCGTCGACAGCCACAGCCACCTGGTGTTCGCCGGTGATCGTGGTGACGAGTTCGCCGCACGGATGGCGGGCGCCCCATACCGGGCGGGTGGCATCCGCGTGTCGGTCGACGCGACACGTGCGGCCGACGACGTCGCGTTGCTCAACGGTGCCCGAGCCCGCCTCGCCGAGGCCCACCGCGCCGGGATCACGACGATCGAGATCAAGTCGGGGTATGGCCTCACCGTTCACGATGAGGCGCGCTCATTGCGGCTGGCGGCCGAGCTGACGCCGCACACGACGTTCCTCGGTGCACACGTGGTGCCGCCCGAGTTCGAGGGTCGCCAGGACGCCTACGTGGACCTCGTCTGCGGTGACATGCTCGACGCAGCAGCACCACACGCCCGGTGGATCGACGCGTTCTGCGAGGTCG
>JBMOFX010000187.1:0-5521 GCA_049318665.1 Ilumatobacteraceae bacterium
AGGCGCCGCACGCGCTGGTGAGCGGGACGGCTGCGTTCTGTAGCGATCTGCTGGCCGCTCAACCCTGAGCGTTGTCGCGGGCTCGAACGCCCCGAGCGATCCGCCACCCGATGAACGCCGTCCCGAGGGCGAGCACGCCGAACGTCAGGTACTGGTGATATCCGGAGCGGGTGTCGCTGCCGCACTCGGGGCGCGGGAGCGAGCTGACACAGTCGCCGACATTGGCGTTCTCGGGGATGAAGTCGTTGGTGGTGAAGGGAGCGTCGGTGGCGGGCGGAACGGTCGAGGCGGTCGCCATTGCGTCCGGTGCGCCGAGGCCGAGGCCGAGCGACACGATGGCGGCGACCAGCAGGACACGGAGCTTCATCGGGTCATCGTGCCAGCCGGAGCGGTGGCTTCCTCCGCGGTCGACACCCTGGTTCTGTGACCTCTGTGTCGTCACCACGTACCATCCGTCGATGCCCACCGGCTCGATCGAACACCCCGTCCTCGTCGTCGACTTCGGCGCGCAGTACGCCCAGCTCATCGCCCGACGAGTTCGCGAGCACCGGGTCTATTCCGAGATCGTGCCGCACCGCATCACCGCCGCCGAGGTGGCCGATCGTCAGCCGTCGGCTCTGATCCTCTCCGGGGGGCCGAAGAGTGTGCACGTCGACGGAGCGCCATCGCTCGACCCGGCGATCTACGAGCTCGGCATCCCGATCCTCGGCATCTGCTACGGCGCGCAGCTCATCGCTCAGCAACTCGGCGGCACGGTTGGTCGCGGTACACGCGGCGAGTACGGGCGGGCGCGGCTCACGCGCATCGCCGGCGCCACCTCGACGCTGCTCCACGACGGCATCCCGGCCGAGCAGGACGTATGGATGAGTCACTTCGACGCCGTCACCGAGGCGCCCGACGGGTTCGTCGCCACGGCCAGCACACCCGACGCGCCGGTGGCCGTGCTGGAGAACGCGAGCCGTCGAATCTGGGGCGTGCAGTATCACCCGGAGGTCGTTCACACGCCGTTCGGCAGCGCGGTGCTCGAGCAGTTCCTACACCGTCTCGCACGATGCGCCACCACGTGGACGATGTCGTCGATCATCGACGAGCAGGTCGCTGCGATTCGTGGCCAGGTGGGGTCGGGTCGGGTGATCTGCGCGCTCAGCGGCGGCGTCGACTCGGCCGTCGCAGCAGCGCTCGTGCACCGGGCGATCGGTGCGCAACTCGTGTGCATCTACGTCGACACGGGTCTGATGCGGCTGAACGAAAGCGACCAGGTGGTCGAGACGTTCAAGCGGAACATGGGCATCGAACTCATCCACGTGAGTGCGGGCCCCCGCTACTTCGAGCGGCTGGCAGGCGTGGTGGATCCGGAACAGAAGCGCAAGATCATCGGTGAGCTGTTCGTGCGGATCTTCGAAGAGCACACGGGCGGGTTGTCGGATGCCGAGTACCTCGTGCAGGGCACGCTCTATCCCGATGTCATCGAGAGTGGCGGCAGCGATGGCACCGCGGCGGTCATCAAGAGCCACCACAACGTGGGTGGGTTGCCCGACGACATGACCCTGAAGCTCGTCGAGCCGCTCCGGTTGCTGTTCAAGGACGAGGTGCGCCGGCTCGGCCACGAGCTCGGACTGCCCGATGAGATCATCCTCCGTCAGCCGTTCCCCGGACCTGGCCTCGGTGTGCGCATCATCGGTGAGGTGACGCCCGAGCGTGTGGCGATCCTCCAGCGCGCCGACGCGATCGTGCGTGAGGAGATCGCCAACGCCGGCCTCGAACGTGAGCTGTGGCAAGCGTTCGCCGTGTTGGCCGACATCCGATCGGTCGGCGTGATGGGCGACGAGCGCACGTATGCGCATCCGATCATCATCCGCGCCGTCACGAGTGACGACGCGATGACGGCCGACTGGGCGCGGCTTCCGTACGACCTGCTCGAGACGATGTCGAATCGGATCATCAACGAAGTTGCCGGCGTGAACCGGGTGGTCTACGACGTCACGTCGAAGCCGCCGGGCACCATTGAGTGGGAGTAGGTGAATGGGAGTAGGCGAGTGGAGTAGCGGCGGCTGCAGTCGCATGTTCGTCAGAGTTTCGACATACGTTCGTAACACTTGGTAGTCTGACCCCCGTCATGCGGAGTGGTCGACGTTCTCGTGCTGCCATCACGGCGGCGGTGGTTGCGGTGAGCCTCCTGACCCCCGGGCTCGCTGTCGGAGTCGGCATCGGGCATGCCGACTCGGTGAGCGATCAGCGGGCCGAGGTGAACCGCATCGCCGATCAACTCGATGCCCTCGAGCAGCGCCTTGGCGACCTGGAAGAGCAGCACGCAGCTGCCGCCGATCGGATGGATGCCCTCGACATCGAGATCGCCGACTCCCAAGCGCGTGTCACGGCGCAACAGTCCGAACTCGGCAAGTTGCAGAAGCAGCTCACCAGCGTGGCTGTCGCGAAGTTCACCAACGGTGGTTCCACCGGGGTGTCGCCACTGTTCTCGTCTGCCACTGCGTTCACCGACGACCTGCAGCGCGACCAGCTATCGCGAGTGGCGCTCGATCAGGGCGCGGGCACCACTGATGAGTTGCAGGCGTTGCTCGACGCGCTCGCCAAGGAGACGGCGTCGCTCAACGCGAAGAAGGCCGAGCAGGCCGCGCTCGCCGACACGTTGGCCCAGCGCCAGCAGGAGGGCGAGCAGCTCAGCGTCGAGCTCCAGACCAAGTACGCGGATGCAAAGGCGCGGCTCGGTGATCTGATCGAGCAAGAGCGAGCACGTCGCGAGGCGGCCGCGGCTGCTGCGGCGCAGGCCGCGTGGCAACGCGCGGCCGATGCTGCTGCCAACCGGCGCAACACGAACAACGGTGGCGGCGCCGCAGGTGGCGATGCCGGCGCAACCGCACCGAGTCGTGGTGGTGGGGCGAGCAACCGTCCGGCGCCCACCCCGTCGGCGCCGGCGCCGAACATCCCCGCCCCGTCCTCGATGTCGGGCAGCGCGATCGCCGCCGCTCAGTCGCAACTCGGTGTGGCCTACAAGTTCGCTGCCTCGACACCCGGTGTCGCGTTCGATTGCTCGGGCCTCACCAAGTACGCGTGGGCTCAGGCAGGTGTCTCGCTGCCGCACCAGTCGTCCCAGCAGTACGCCGTCACCCCGCACGTGCCGAAGGATCAGGCGCAACCGGGTGACCTGATCTTCTACTACTCGCCGATCGGACACGTCGCGATGTACCTCGGTGGCGGGATGCTGATCCACGCGCCGGCGACCGGTGACGTCGTGAAGATCTCGCCGGTCAATTGGAGCAAAGTCGTCGGCGTCTCCCGACCGGGCTGAGCCGCATCACGCAGCACTACGGTGGGTAGCCATGTCTGCCTCGCCCGCCATCGACGTCGAGCGTGTGTCGCGCTGGCTCGTCGAGCACGTCGAAGGTGCCATCGCACCATTCCGGTTCGACCTCATCGCGGGTGGTCGATCGAACCTCACGTTCCGCGTGACAGGTGACGACGGCAGCCGATTCGTGCTGCGCCGACCGCCGCTCGGTCACGTGCTCGCCACCGCGCACGACATGGCGCGCGAACACCGGGTCATCGCTGCGGTCGGTACCACGGGCGTCCCCGTGCCGCCTGCGCTCGGGCTGTGCACCGACGTCGAGGTGAACGGCGCGCCGTTCTACGTGATGGGTTTCGTCGACGGTGTCGTACTCGACGGCGTCGACAAGGCGGCTGCGTTGCCGTTCGAGTTGCGGGTGCAGACGTCGGAGCACCTCATCGACGTGCTCGCCGACCTCCACGCGGTCGACATCGACGCCGTCGGCCTCGGTGACTTCGCGAAGCGCGAGGGATACATCGAGCGCCAGGTGAAGCGGTGGTCGACGCAGTGGGAGGGCTCGAAGACGCGCGAGCTCCCTGCGATCGACGAGGTGGCGGCGCGGTTGCGCGAGCGCCTCCCCGAGCAGCGCGGTGTGGCCATCGCACACGGCGACTTCCGTTTCGGCAACTGCCTCACCGATGTCGCCAACGGCCGCATCGCCGCGGTGCTCGATTGGGAGCTGTGCACGCTCGGCGATCCGCTCGCTGACGTCGGGTACCTCGGCGTCTACTGGTTCGACGGCGAGGCTGGGAACCTGCGGAGCAACGATCCGACCCCGGCTGGCGGCTTCCCGTCGTACGACCACCTGCTCGAGCGGTACGCGGCGCGGACTGGTCGCGATCTGTCCGGCATCGACTACTACGTCGCGTTCTCGTGCTGGCGCCTCGCGGTCATCAGCGAAGGCGTGTATGCGCGGTATCTGCATGGTGCGATGGGCGAGCAGGATGTCGACATCGAGCAGTTCAAGATCGGCGTGGACGGGCTCGCTGAGCGCGCTCTCGCCGCGGTGAGGAGGCTGTCATGACCGACACCACTGATTCGGCCGACGTCGTGCTGGCGGGTTGGGAGCGAGGATCGTTCACCGCGGCAGGGCTCACGCGCGACACCTATCGGCGAGGCACCGGGCCGGGGGTGATCATCGTGCACGAGATCCCCGGCATCACACGGCGGGTCACGCAGTTCGCCAACGACGTCGTCGACGCGGGGTTCACGGTGGTGATGCCATCGCTCGTCGGCACGCCTGGGAAGGCGCCGGGCCGCGGTTACCTCGCCCAGTCGATGCTGAAAGTGTGCGTCGCACGCGAGTTCACTCACTGGGCGCTCGACCAGACCTCGCCGGTCATCGGCTACCTCCGCGCGCTCGCCCGGTCGCTGCACCTCGAGGTGGGCGGGCCGGGTGTCGGAGCGATCGGGATGTGCTTCAGTGGCGGGTTCGCGCTCGCGATGATGGTCGACGACACCGTGGTGGCGCCTGTGCTCTCCCAGCCGTCGCTGCCGTTCCCCGTGGGCGCGAAGCGTGGAGCCGACCTCAACCTCTCGCCGGACGACCGCCTGGTCGTTGCTCAGCGAGCCGCTGACGGGTGCCAGGTGCTCGGCCTGCGGTTCACCGGAGATCGTGCGGTGGGCACCCGATTCGACTCGCTGCGCGAACTGCTCGGCGACGCATTCATCGCCGTCGAGCTGCCCAGCTCGAAGCCGAGCGACCACAGCGTCCTCACCGAGCAGCGTCACGAACCGTCGGTCACCCAGGTGCTCGACTTCCTCCGCGCCAAACTCCTCCCCTGACCCCGTACCGGGGGCTCCTCGTGGCCGTCATGGCCTCGAGAGGCTCCCAGTCCGCGCGACGACGAGCGCTTCGATCGAGCGGCGGAGGGTGCGAGGCTCGCGGGTCTGCGCCGAGGTGACGAAGCGGACGATCCAGCCCTCGGCTTGGAGGGCGGCTTCCCGAGCGGCGTCTGCCGACTCGGCCCCCACGCCGAAGTGGTGTCGCCGGCTGTGCGCTTCGATCGCGATCTTGAGCGCAGGAATCGCGAAGTCGACTCGGGCCACGAACGAGCCATCGGCTCGACGCACCACGTGCTGACGGACGAGCCCGGGGATGCCGGCCAGTGCTCGCTCGACGTTGACCTCGAGTGCCGAGTCGGTTGCGCCGCGATGCTCCCGCGCGAGTTCGACGAG
>JBMOFX010000188.1:0-5480 GCA_049318665.1 Ilumatobacteraceae bacterium
CGCTGATGGAGCCGGGCGACCTGTTCGGCGAGATGGCGATGCTCGACGACGGCCCACGATCGGCCATGGCTCGGGCGCTCGAGGCGACCACCGTGGTGGAGATCCCCCACGACGCGGTGCGCGAGGTGTTCAAGGCTCGCCCCGAGCTGTTGTGGGGCGTCACTCGACTGCTCGCCCACCGGCTGCGCGTGATGGACGAGACCCTCGCCGACAGCGTCTTCCTCGACGTCACCGGTCGCACCGCGAAGCGGCTGCTCGAACTGTCCGAAGGTTCTGACGAGTTCACCCTCCCCGTCACGCAAGAAGAGTTGGCCGGCATGGTCGGCGCATCGCGCGAGCGAGTGAACAAGGCGATCGCAAGCTTCATCCGCCTCGGCTGGATCGATCAGCACGAACGTCACTACACGATCCTGAAGCGCCAGAGCCTCGAGATCCGCGCCCGCTAGGGCGACCTCGTCACCCGCGCAGCCATTCCTCCGCAAGGCCGAACGCGTCGGCTGCATCGTCGGCACGGTGCGACGGGCGAGACGCGTCGTGGGCGAACCCGTGCTCGGCGTCGGGATAGCGGACGACCCGCACTCGGGTGGCCGCGAGCGCCGCGACATCAGCGGCCGGCGTGTAGTGGTCGAGATCGCCGATGATCGCAAGGACGCGGTCGGCGTGACCCGAGGCGAGGATGTCGAGCGGCTCGCCCTGCGTGGGGCTGCGCCATGCCTCGGGCACCCGGATCATCCCGTAGAAGCTGACGATGCGAGCGAATGCATCGCTGCGCGACGCCTTGTGGCAGTACATCCCACCGAGGCAGAACCCGAGCAGGCCGACACGCTCGATGCCCTGGGCGCGCAGCACAGCGGCGGCCTCTTCGAGGTCGCGCAGGTGCGTCGCATCGTCGAGCGATGAGACCGCGGCGAAACGCTGATCGACCTCCGGACCGAGGTCGGCACCGGGGAACGGCTCGACCGCGATGACCGTCATCGCCCACTCGTTTGCGAGTCGTGCGACGAGGTCGTCGTAGAGCGGGCGGAGCGAGAAGATGTCGGGGGCGATGACCAGACCCATGGTCGGATCACCGACAGGGGTTGCGATGTCCGCGGGGGTGCCCCTCGGCAGGGTGATGCGCACGGGGGGCGCTCCGTCAGGCGTCGCGGCGCTGGGTGATGACCGAACCGATCACGGTGACCAAGGCTGCGAATGCAAAGAAGTACAGGCCACCACCGATCCGCCCGAGGGAGTCGGGGCCGCCCGACTCAGGGTTACCGAGGTTGATGCCCGCCGAGTACGGCAGCCACTTGTTCGCACCCTCCCACTCGAGGAGTGCAAACACGGCACTGATGAGGTTCTCGATGAGCAGCGGCCACAGGATCAAGAACGCCACCGCAGCGGGCGTGCTGCGCACCACCAAGCCGGCGCCGAAACCGAGGAGGGCGACGATGGCAGCGAAGACGATGATCCCGAACGCCGGCGGCCAGAGGGAGCTGTCGCTGAGGATCCCGAGGTCGGCGCCGCGGCTGTTGTAGATGGCTGTGCCGATGCCGAGCGCGGACACCACGACCAGCGACTCGACCACGAGTGCGGTGAACATCGTGACGATCGCCTTCGCGACCACCACGCGCGTGCGCTTGGGTGTGGCAGCGAAGGTGGGGCGGATCGTGTTGAAGCCGAACTCGCCCGTGATTCCCGCTGCACCGACGACACCGAGGAGGATCGCGGTGATGGCCGACAGGCCCGTGACGAGACCGACCAGCTCCTTCTCGTCGAAGGTGGTGGTGCTGGCGAGAGACATCGTCAGCACCGTGATCAGCACCGGGAACGCGAACCCGATCACGACGAGCACGGTGTTCATGCGAACCGTGGTGAGCTTGATCCATTCGCTGCGGACGACGGCGATCACAGCGCACCTCCATGGTATTCCTGGGCGTCGGCGGTGGCCTTGAGGAAGGCGTCCTCCAGCGATCCGGTCTGCGGCGACAACTCGTGGAGCACGATCTGATGTCGTGCTGCCAACTCGCCGATGTCGGCGGCCGAGACCAGCCGGACATCGATCGTGGTGTCGTCGACGTACTCGACCACGCCGCTCTGCGCTCGCAACGCCTCGACGAGGTTGGCGATGCGTGGGCTCTTCACCCGCACGAACGTCTCACCGAAGCGAGAGACGAAGTCATCGACGGTGCATTGGTCGATGAGCTGACCCCTGCCGATCACCACGAGCGAGTCGGCCATGAGCGCCATCTCGCTGAGCAGGTGGCTGCTCACCAGCACCGTCTTGCCCTGTCCGGCAAGGTGCACGAGTACATCGCGGATCCAGCGGATGCCTTCCGGATCGAGACCGTTGCCCGGCTCGTCGAGGATCACGGTGAGCGGGTCGCCGAGCAGCACACCGGCCAAACCGAGCCGCTGGCGCATCCCGAGGCTGTAGGCCTTGACGCGCTTGCCCCCCACCTCGGTGAGCCCCACCATCTCGAGCACTTCGTCGACCCGGTTCTTGGGGATGCCGTTCGACGCGGCCATCCAGCGCAGGTGATTGCGGCCGGTGCGGCCGGGGTGGACGTAGCCGGCGTCGAGCAGGCTGCCCACCTGATGGAGCGGATCGGTGAGCTGGTCGTAGCGCTTCCCGTCGAACAGCGCCGTGCCGCCGTCTGCACGGTCGAGGCCGAGCATGCACCGCATCGTGGTGCTCTTCCCCGAACCGTTCGGCCCGAGAAAGCCCGTGACGCGGCCGGGCTGGACGTCGAAGCTGAGGTTGCCGACGGCAACCTTCTGCCCGAACCGTTTGGTGAGTCCCTGTACCGAGATCATGTGTGGTCAGCCGCCTTTCGCGAGGCTCTCGATGAACTGCCTGGCCACGACATCGTAGGTGCCGCCCCCTGCCTCGGCCTTCACCAGCAGTGCGCGCAGCACCTCGGTGGTGAGCCCGGCGTTCACCTGTGTGAGCACCGGCAGGATGACGCCGGTCGAGACCGACACTGCCAACACCGGCACGACGGCGTCGGTGGGGTACGCCTTCTTGTCGTCGGTGAGTGGCAGCAAGCCGGCGGTGGGGATGACGGTCGCCACGGCGCTGACGAGCACACAGTCGACCTTGCCGTCGGCGATCGCCGTAGCGGCGTCGGCCTCCTCGACCGTGATGGCCGTGAACGTAGTGGCGTACGCGGCCCCGAGCGTGGCCAGATCGGCCGCCGCCGGCGCGCCGAGCTTCACGGCGTCGCCCGCCGCAGCGAGGTCGCTGATGGTGGTGAGCGAGTTGGCATTGGCAGCGTCGGTGGTGCAGGCGACGGTGGGCGTCGTCTCCGCAAGCGTCGGCGCGTTCACCGTCAGCGAGTCAGGCAGGAGCCCGTTCAGCGCGGCCGTCTGTTCGTCGGCCGTCCGCTTGGTGGGGTCGGGGGTGGTGCCAGCGGCGGCATGCAGCAACGCCAGCAACTCGGTCGAGCTGTCGACCATCAGCTGGGTGGAACCCGACTCGAGCGCCTGGTACGCGGTCGCCCGATCAGGAGCCGGGTCCTTGCGGCCGACGCGGGCGCCGGTGTTCTCGAACGCGAGCGTGTAGATCGCGGTGAGCAGCTGGCTCAGCGGCTCGACCGTGCCGCGCACGTTGATCGTGGTGACAGCGACATCAGTGGTGTCGGTGGTGGCGCTGTCGCTCCCGCAGGCCACGAGCGTGGCGGGGGCGACGAGGGCGAGCGCAAGCGCGAGCGACAATCGGATGGACACCTGGAGACTCCTTCGGACGTGTCGAAGCCGGACGACGACCCGGTGATCGTAGAGCCCGCGGGCCTGGTTGCGACCTACAACCCGCCCGCGAACGTGTCGATCGCGAGCCGCGGGTCGTCGCCGAGGGGATAGAGAATCGGGCAGGTGCAGCCGCTCGCGACGTACTCGCCGACCTTCTCGCGCACCTCGTCGGGTTCGCCGCTGGCGGTGATCATCTGCACGATCTCGTCGGGCACGAGCGCGCTCGCCGCCACCACCTCGTCGTGCGTGGCCGGCCAGGTGAGCACGGTGCCGATCTCGTCGAGCAGCTCCTGCGGCACGCCCGAGGCCTTCATGATGTGCGGCTGCTGGCCGAGGTACTGGGTGACGAGCAGGCGAGCGCGATCGAGTGCCGCGCTCCGGTCGTGGTCGACACTGCAGACGACGAGCTGCGGGCGGTCGATGTCGGCAAGCGTGCGGCCGGCTTTCGCCGCACCCCGCTCGAGCGCCGCGATGGCGTCTCGGTTGTAGGCCGGGGAGACGAGGTAGTTGAGCACCGCACCATCGGCGAGCTCGCCGGTGAGCTCCATCATCTGCATGCCGGTGGCACCGATGTAGATCGGCACGTCCTTCGGGCGCCGCTCCTGATGCACGTAGTCGAGCTCCACGCCGTCGAGGTGCGCGAAGAATCCGTCGAACGTGACCGTCTCGTTGTTGAGGAGTGCTCGTACGACCGTGACGACCTCGCGCATGACGGTGAGTGGACGCTCGCGGTGCACACCCACCTTGCTCGCCAGCGGATCCCACCACGCACCCAGACCACAGATGATGCGACCCGGCGCGAGGTCGTCGAGCGTGGAGAACGTGCTCGCAAGGCGGGCGGGATTGCGGGTCCAGATGTCGATGACGCCGCTGCCGATCTTGATCCGATCGGATGTCGCGGCGAAGGCGGCCATCGGCACCACCGCGTCGCGCACGAGGCGGCTGTCGGCCTGCCACACCGCGTCGAAGCCCTGTGCCTCGGCGTACCGGACGAGCTCGATCCCCTCACGGATGTCGTGGGCGTCCTGGAGGTAGAGGGCGACGGGCGTGGTCATGTCGGCGAGCGTAGTTGCTTGACGAATTGTCAAGACAGAGAGGCTGTCACAAGCGTGTGAACAACCGCTGCGCTTGCTCGGCCGCCTTCGCACGCACCTCGGCCGCATCGACACGAGTGGGTTCACCGTCGCGCAGCAACACCTCGCCGTCGGCCCGCTCCACGTCGATCGCCCGCACGCCGGGGGTGAACGCCACGTGCCAGGGACTGTCGGCGTGGTCGTAACTCCAGCGAACACGATCGTCTCGCGCCTCGGGGAAGAACCGGTAGCCCTCCTCGAGCCACCGCCACACGGTGTCGGGCGATTCGGTGACGTCGTGGGCACGCAGCGCGACGTACGCGAGTCGCGCCTCTTCGAGCATGTCGGCGCCAATGCCGTCGGTGCCGAGGACGACGGGGTTCGACCACTTCGTCGGCCTTGCGTAGCCGACCGCGTTGTTCATGTTGCTGCGCGGGTTGTGCGCAATCGTGCCGCGCAACGGTCGATCGAGGTGGACGCAGTGGACGATCACCCAGTCGTCTTGCGCAAGGTGTTCGAGCCGCTCGCCCGCCGCGATGTCGTCGATCCCTTCGGCGACGTGGATGTGCACACCGACACCGAGATCGGCGGCAAGCCCTGCCACCGACTCGAGCGTCTCGTCTCCGCACGTGAACGCCGCATGCACTCCCACCATCCCGAGCCCGCCGGCGCGGAGGT
>JBMOFX010000189.1:0-5473 GCA_049318665.1 Ilumatobacteraceae bacterium
CGTCGGACGACCCCCGAGTCCGGCGTTCACCAAGATCGGCAGGAAGTGTTCGTTCGTCGGATGGGCGAGCTCGAAGTCGGGCTCGTCCATCATGGCGAGCAGCGCACGGTCGGGTTCTTCGTGGAAGACCGCGGACGCCAGCTTCGACTGGAACTGGGTTGCCCACTCCGGCGGCGCGACGTCGTGTGGTGCGAAGCGTTGGAGCGTGGTGAGGTTGTGCACCGCGCCGCCGCTCGTGACCACCAGGCTGTCGATGCCGCGCAGCGCTGCGCCGAGCGCGACGTGCGCCGCGGGGTCGTCAGCCGGGCCGAGTGAGACCTGGATGACGGACGTCGACGGATGCGGGTCGAGGAAGCGGAGCGCGATGGTCGCGCCGTGATCGAGGCCGCGTCCCTCCACCAACCGCACCGACAGGCCGTGCGCGTCGAGTCGGTGCGCGACATCCGCAGCCAAAGGGGGCGACCCGCGGAACGGGCCGGTGTCGCGGAGCAATTCGGTGGGGACCCCTTCGTCGAACGTGGGCAGGTGCTCGTCGGCGGTGATCGAGAAGGCGTCGGTCTGCCAATGAGCTGAGACGATCACGATCGAGGTCGCCGCTCGACCGATCGGTGCCAAGGCTTGGCGTAATGCGATCGTCGATGGCCACGTGTCGTCGGCCGCGAGCAGGCTGACGCCGTGGGACAGGAAGAGGCTGGTGGTCACGCCGCACATCATGCCGAATCAATGATTCAGGGTTGGCTGAATTCAGCGAAGGCTGTATGGTGCCGGTCATGAACGACGCGGCAACCGGAGTCGGAGAGACGCTCGAGCGAGTGGGCACGGCCTTGGCCGACCCGACGCGGCGCCGCATCTTGATCGCCCTGCTCGACGGACCGACCTATCCGGCCGACCTCGCAGACCGGCTCGGCGTCGGCCGCTCGAACATGTCCAACCACCTCACGTGCCTGCGCGGATGCGGGCTCGTCCGTGCCACTCGCGAGGGTCGCTTCGTTCGATACGACCTCGCCTCACCCCGCCTCGCCCACGCGTTGAGCGATCTCATCGAACTGGAACTCGAGATCGATGACGCGCACGAAGACCTCGACGGCCGCGCCTAGGCCACCTACCGATTGGAGTCACCAATGGAAGTCGCCGCACTCGTTCTCTACGTCGTCTGGTTCGTCCTGGCGTTCGGACTTCGCACACTCATCGCCGTGCGCCGAACGGGCGATGCAGGATGGCGTGGTCTGTCGGGTCGCCCGTTCAGCCTCGAATGGTCGGCGGGCGTGTTGTTCGGTGTTGCGCTCGCGATCGGTGTCGCGGCGCCCGTGGCGGGTCTGCTCGGGATGCCCACGCTCGTGACGTCGTCGACACTCGAATGGATCGGGCTCGCCACGGCGGCCGCGGGCGTGCTGATGACGCTCGCCGCGCAGATGTCGATGGGCGACTCGTGGCGGATCGGCGTCGACGAGAGCGAGCGGACCGAACTCGTCACCGCCGGTGCATTCCAACTCGCACGCAATCCGATCTTCACGGCCATGGGCGTCACCGCCGCGGGCCTCACGATGATGGTGCCCAACGCACTGGCGGTGGTTGGCCTGCTGGCCTTGGTGGTGGCGCTGCAACTGCAGGTGCGCGGTGTCGAAGAGCCCTACCTGCGCGCGACGCACGGTGCGAACTACGCCGCGTACGCGTCGCGCGTCGGCCGATTCGTTCCCCAGGTCGGCCGGCTGCACTAGTACAGTCCGCGGCGGAGCGCGAGAGCGCAACGGCCGTTCCGGTCGTGCCCCTCTCCCCCCGAGGCGGTGAATCGTGGCCGACAACGAAGAGCCCGAACGCAAGAACTCGAAACGACGATCGGTGTTCGATCCGCTCGGCCGGATCATGGACACCGTCGTCCCGAGCGTCACCGACGCCGTCGACGTCGACGACATCGTCCGCCGGATCGACGTCGATGAACTCCTCAGCCGAGTCGATGTCGACGAACTGATGCAACGCATCGACGTGGACGCCTTGATGGCGCGTGTCGACGTCGAGGCGTTGCTCGGTCGCGTGGACGTGAACGCACTGGTGCATCGCGTCGATCCAAACGCGCTGCTCGCGCGCATCGACGTCGACGCACTGATGGCGCGGATCGATGTTGATGAACTGGTGGCACGCGTGGATGTCGATGCGATCGTCGATCGCGTCGATGTCGACAAGGTGATGCAGCGGGCCGACATCGCCGGTGTCGTCGCGCAGAGCACGCGTGGGATGACCGCACGGACGCTCGACCTTGCCCGCCGACAGGTGGCCGGGGTCGACGAGATCATCACCCGGCTCGCCGCCCGCGTACTGCGCCGCGATCCCGCGCTCGAACTCGAGGGGCCGCCACAGCTCGAAGCCGAGATCGAACTCGCCGACCAGACACCGACGATCACCGGCCACTATGCCGGCCCGGTCGCACGTGCACTTGCGCTGACCCTCGATTGGGTGACGATGGTGTTCCTGTTCGGGGTCGGCACAGCGATTGCCAGCTGGACGATCGATCTGCTCGTCGGCGACACCGCCCGAACGTGGGGATTGAGCACTGGTTGGTCGGGCGCCCTGCTGGTCGGGTGGGCGTTCGTCTACTTCGCCGTGCCGACGGCCCTCACCGGGCGCACGTTTGGCAAGGCGGTCATCGGCCTGCGCGTCGTCACCAGCGACGGCGCGCCGCTTCCGGCGTTCCGCGTAGCCCTGCGGGTGGTCACCCTCCCGCTGAGCTTCGCCCTGTTCGGGCTTGGGCTCGTCGGGGCCGTGATCGGGCGGCGCCGACGAACCCTGCACGATGTGACCGCAACGTCCGCGGTGATCATCGACTGGGGCGATCGGCCCGCGTCGATACCGAACCCGCTCAACAACTGGCTCGTCGAGCGGGCGGCATCACGCCGCTGATCGTCTGGGGCTGAGCGGGTGGCTCAGGCCGGCAGGGTGCTGACCGGCAGGGTGAACACCTTGGCGATGCCGTGGATCACACCGTTGCTGGCCTTGATGTCGGCCTCGGTGACCTTGGCGCCGCCGACGGTGACGCCACCGGCGCCATCGATCTCCACCTTCACCAATGCGCCGTTGATCGTCTCGAGGTCACCTGCGACCAGCGCCGTCGAGGGCAGCTTGCCTTCCACGATGTGGTAAGCGAGCAGCGCGGCGAGCGTTGCCGGATCGGCCTTCAACGTGTCGAGGGTGCCGGCCGGCAACAGGTCGAAGGCATCGTTCGTCGGTGCGAACACCGTGAACGGCCCGATCACCACGGTGTCTTCCGTGAAGCCCGCGGCGCGCAGCAGCTCGACGAACGTCGAGTACTGGGGGAGTGCGTTGAGCGTGGTGAAGAGGTCTTCGAGATCCTGGACCGGCGGCTCGGGCACGGTCGTCTCCGGCGCCGGCGGTGTCGTCTCCGGGGGCAGCGTGGCAGGTGGCGTCGTTGCGGGCGGCGTCGTCGCCGGCACCGTGGTGGCCGGCACGGTGGTGGCCGGCGCAGCGGTGCCCGGCACGGTGGTGCCCGGGGCCGTCGTCGTCGTGGTGCTGCCGGTGGCCAGACCGCGCTCATACGCAGCCTGCAGCGTCGCTGCGTCGGGAACACCGGTCTCGGGCACACCGAGCTCGCGCTGGAGTGCGCGCATCGCAGCGGTGACCTCTTCACTCCAGATGCCGTCGATCGGGCCGGTGTAGAAGCCCAGGTCGGTGAGCAACTGCTGGATTCCTTCGGTGCTCGACGACAGCAGGTACGCGTAGTCACCGAGCGCAGCACGCAGCGCCGCGTCGGTGGCAGCGTCGTAGATGCCGGTGGCCGGGAGGCCCACGCTCGCCTGGAACGCAGCGAGCGCAGCGGTGAGCTCGGGGCTCTCGATGCCGTCGATCGGGCCGTTGAAGAACCCGAGGAAGCGCAACGCTTGCTGCAGCTGGGTGATGAAGTTCGCCGTGATGAACGCCTCTTGCTGGCGACGCAGGTCGGCGAAGTCGATGTCGGTGCTCGACACCTCGGTCAACTGACCGCCCTTGATGACGCCGGTGGTGAACCGCGCCGAGGTCGGGTCGCCCCGCTCGTCGATGGCCAGCAGACCGGAGACGCCGTCGTAGTCGATGTCCTCATCGGCACGCAGCTTCGAGAGGCAGTCGGCGTAGGTGGTGCACTTCACGCCACCGGCGGTGACGGTGCGGATTGCCAGCGCGAGCGTCGAGGCCTTCGCAGACTCGACTTCCTGCGCAGCAAGCGCGAGCACGATCGCGCAGTCGTAGGCCTGAGCGGCGAAGGCGACCTGGCCGTTCGAGTCGTCCTCGATCAAGCGCTGGAGGAAGGCACGGTTGCCGGTGGTGCCGATGACGGCAAACCCGTCGACCGAGGCCGGGTCGCTGCCCGCCGCGATGGACGCAACACGAGGAGCGAAGAACCCGTCGAGGCCGATCATCGAGGCCGGCGGGAGTCCGGCGCGCAGCAGCGCGGACAGCAGGTTGCCGCCTTCCTCATACGAGACGAGGACGGTGAGGTTGGGATTGGTCGCAACGACTTCCTGCGCCGTTCCCTCGAAGGTGACCCGGCGAGCGTTGTAGCCCACGACGCTCGGGTTGAGGCCGCGTGCCTTGAGCGAGACGGCCAGGCCGTTGCCCAACGAGAGGCCGTAGTCATCGCCACGGGCCACGATGGTGACGTTCCAGGCAGCGTCCTTGGCCTCGGCATCACGACGCGCCACGATCTGATCGGCGACGTACGCCGACAGCGCGTCTGCGGGCAACGCGGTGCGGAACAGGTTGAGCTGCTCCTGGCCGTAGGTGAGGTTGGGCAACGTGGCCGACGCGCTGCAGGTCAGCGTGTTGAGGCGCACGAGCGCAGGGATCGCCTCCCTGGCGGCGGTGGAGCCGGCGGGCCCGATGAGCACTCGCGAGCCACCCTCGACCGCAGCATCGATGACGTCGGCTTCATTCGAGCCGAGCGGGGTGTCGAAGCTGGTGACGCCGAGCGGGCCCTCGAGCACGCCGCCGCCACCATCGATGTCGTCGGTGGCGAAACTGATGCCGCGACTCTGGGCCTGGAACAGGGTGGCCCCCAACCCCGGTGCGGGGGTGAGCACGCCGACCGCGAGGCCTTCGCCTGTGAGACCTGACGAGTCGGTCGTCGTCGTGGGCGCATCCGCCGCTGTCGTCGTCGTGACCGCCGTCGAGTCGTCGCCCGAACAGGCGGCAAGGACGAGGGCGCACAGCACTGCAACGGCAGTCGCGCGCCGCGTAAAGACCTTGGTTTTCATGAATCCTCCATCGACGAGTCGGGCATGGGGCTTGCGCGGCCATCCTGGGGGGAAGCGCACCGGTGGTCAAGGTACCACGCAATGCGGTCAGGATCTGGTAACGGCGATGCGTCAGACCCCGAGCGCAGCGCGCAGGCGCTGGTGCACGAAGTAGACCCCGCGCTCTTCCACCGTGGCGAGCACCCCATTGGCATCGAGGCCGGCGTCGTGTGATCGCTGCACCATCGTGCAGA
>JBMOFX010000190.1:0-5468 GCA_049318665.1 Ilumatobacteraceae bacterium
CTGGACCACCGAGCACCACTTCCAGTACGAGGGCTACGAGGTCATCCCCAACGGCCTGCTCATCTCCACCTGGATCGCGGCCAAGACCCAGAACGTCCGCCTCGGAGCCATGTTCAACGTCGTCCCGCAGTGGCACCCGCTGCGCCTCGCCGAGGACTTCGCCACGCTGCACAACCTGTCCGGCGGCCGCGGCATGCTCGGCGTCGGGCGAGGCACCGTGCCGCGCGAGTTGCTCCATCTGAACAACGACCACATCTCGGTCGGTTCGCACGACAACCCGGATCAGCGAGATGACGACCAGCGCAACCGCGAGTGGTTCGAGGAGGCGATGGAGGTGGTGCGCCTGTCGCTCACGCACGACCGGTTCTCGTTCACCGGCAAGTACTTCCAGATCCCGGTGCCGGGCATTCCCGATCGCGGCACGACGGTCACCGAGCTCACGCTCGTCCCGCGCCCGATCTACCCGTTTGAGATCTGGCAGGCCGTCACGAGTCCGCCGACGGTCGAGTACGTCCCCGTCGTCGATCACAGCGCAGTGTTCTGGAACCAGCACCCCACGTTCATCAAGCGGATGTGGGATCGCTACGGCGAGCTCCACGAGCAGCACCACGGATCGAACCTGGCTCGTGGCGACAAGCGGATGCTCGTCGTGAGCGTCCGCATCGAAGACACGCACGAGGAGGCCATGCGCACGGCACGCAACGGCCACGACGAGTTCTGGAAGTTCCTCGGCCCGTACGGATGGAGTCGCGGCTACATGGGCCCCGACGGCCGACCGGTCGCGCCGGGTCTGATCCCTACGTTGGAAGACTCGATCGAGCAGCGCACGATCCTGCTCGGCACCGCTGAGGAAGTCGCCGAGCACGTGCAGTTCTTCCGCGACGAACTCGGCGTCGAGCACCTCACGATCTTCCCTCACCTCATCGGTGACCCCTACTCGAAGGCGGTCGAGCAGATGGACCGGTTCATCAACGAGGTCGTCCCGCTGGTCTCATGAGTGCCACCGAGATCGAGGCCGACGGCTGGCTCGGTGTCGGCTCGTCGATCCGTGAGCGCCGACGTGCGGCGGGCCTCACGCTCGTCGCGCTCGCCGAACGAACGCTGCTGTCGCAGCCGTTCCTGTCACAGGTCGAGAACGGCCGCGCACGCCCGTCGATGGCGTCGCTCTATCGCATCGCCGTCGCGCTCGATACGACTCCGCAGGCATTGTTCGACGGCCCTGCCGCGGTGCCGCTCGAGTCGATCGGTGGCGACCGCGACGCCGTCGTGCGCATGCTCATGCCGGGCGACGCGCCCGTGCGCCTGGTGGAGTTCGACGGACTGCCCGAGGACTTCATGGAGACGTGGTCGCACGAGGGTTTCGAAGTTGCATACGTCGTGGCCGGCGAGGTCGAGGCGGAGGTCGATGGTCGGATCACCCGCCTCGCTGCCGGCGGAGTGCTGTCGTATGACGCGGCACTCCCGCACCGGTACCGCGGTGTCGGCGCTCATCGGGCGCGCCTCCTGCTGATCGAGGTGCCTGGCGCGCACGGCGCCCGCGCGGGCCACGCTGGCTGACGCCTCTGACCGAAGTGTCGCGTCTCGTCGTCACCCTCACGACCACACGCGACACTTCCGGCGCACGGAGGTCAAGCGGGGAGCGTGCCCGGCACCATGGTGTCCGGGAAGTACCGGTGGTGGCGTGCGCCGGTCACCTCGAAGATCGCTGTGCCCTCACGACCGTCGTCGGTCGACACCTTCATCTGGTTCAGACCGCCGCGTGCGAACGGCTCGTACGGCCGGTCGAACGAGCCCTCGGCCGTCACCGTGATGGTGCGCCCACACTCGAGCGTCCACGTCGCCGTGCCGCGCAAGCCGGTCACCGTCTCGCCATGCTCGCCGTAAACGGCGGGTGATCCGTCCGCCGCCACCCACTCCATCTCGTGGCGGAAGTCGATCATCGGCACCGGGTCGCCGCCGTCGGTCGGCACCCAGAAGCCATCGCTGTAGACCGGCACGACGGTCGGGGCATCGCGCGGCGCCGAACACCATCGGCACGAGGCGGAGTCACCGCCCGACCTGACGTACGGTGACACCCCAGTGAAGAACCTCACCGACCCCGCGATCCTGTTCTTCTTCCTCGGGGTGTTCATCGGTCTCATCCGGTCGAACCTGCAGATCCCCGACCAGATCGCGAAGTTCCTGTCGCTGTACTTGCTGATGGCGCTCGGCTTCAAAGGCGGCCAAGCGCTCGGCGACGCCGGGCTCGGCGGTGACGGGGCGAAGGTGATCGGCGCGGCGCTCCTCCTTGCCGTGCTCACCCCGCTGCTCGGCTTCGTCGTGCTCCGCAATCGAGTCAATCCGTTCGACGCGGCAGCGATCGCCGCGACGTACGGCTCAGTGAGCGCCGTCACGTTCGCGACGGCATCGAACTTCCTGGCCGGACAAGGGGAGGCGGCTGGCGGCTACCTCACCGTGGCCCTGGTGGTGATGGAGTCGCCGGCGATCGTGATGGCCGTGCTGCTCGCGACGTGGGTCCGCACGAAGCAGCACGCCGTCCCCGAGAGTGAGTCGCCGGTGTCGTCGGTCGGCGCGGCCATCACGGCCCGCGATGTGCGCTCCATCGTGCCGGAAGCCGATCATGCGGCGGGACAACTCCCGGCCGACGAGGGTGGTCATCACGGCAAGGAGCCGCTCTCGGTGAAGGAGGTGCTGCGCGAGGCGTTCACCGACGGTGCGCATCTCCTGCTCATCGGGTCGATGGTGATCGGCCTCATCAGCGGGGCCGACGGCGGGAAGGTGATGAAGCCGTTCGTCGGCGACTTGTTCAAGGGGCTGCTCGCGTTCTTCCTCCTCGAGATGGGTCTCCTCGTCGCGCGGCAACTGCGCGAAGTACGCGACGTTGGTCCGTTCCTCGCCGCGTTCGGATTGGTGATCCCATTCGTGAATGCGGGCATCGCGATGCTGCTCGGCGCAGCGCTCGGCCTGTCGGTCGGCGACCTCACGTTGCTCGCCGTGTTGGCCGCCAGCGGCAGCTACATCGTCGTGCCCGCCGTGGTGCGATATGCGATCCCCGAGGCCCGACCGAGCCGCTACTTCACCCTCGCCCTCGGCATCACGTTCCCACTGAACGTCACCATCGGCATCCCGATCTACTACGCCGTCGCCAAAGCCATCGCCGGCTGAGCGTCGTGCCCGCTACACGATGACGACGTCCCAGTACGGGATTCGCACGTCGGTCGTGTACCCGGCAACGTCGGCGAGCACGTGGGTCGCCGCCGTCGAGAAGATGCAGACGGTGCCGGCCGCCGAGAGCTTGACGCTCACCAGGTTCGGCACATTCACGTTCTGTTGAAAGTTCAGGTTCGATGCGTCCGGGCGAGGTTGGTCGCACGGCCAGACCGTGAGGTACCCGCCGGAGTCCGGGCTCACCGCGGTCACGTTCATCGTCACCGACGCTGCACCAGAGGCTGGCACACCCCCGCGGCCGGCGACCTGCAACGTCAGACTCCCATTGGCACCGAGCTTCCCTGGCCACGGCTGCCCGATCGGGATGCGAGTGTCCAGCAGACGGTCGGGGACGAGGTCGATGAAGCCCCCGGTCGACGACGAGGTGAAGTACGCGGCGTCGTCGACAATCACGTCGGTGTCGGCGGTCGAGAAGAAGCAGATGCTGCCCGAGGGCCCCACCTTCACCGTGACGAGGTTGGGGACGTCGACGCCCCGACGGAAGTTGAGGTTCGATGCGTTCGGTCGAGGTTGGTCGCACGGCCAGACCGTGAGGTAGCCGTCGGCTTTGCTCCCGGTCGCGGTGACGTTCATCGTGATGGCCTCGATCGGGGCAAGCGGAACCCCGGCTCGCTGCTTGACGACGAAACTCCGTTGACCGTTTGCGGGAACCGCGCTCATGGAGAAGCCGCGACGAGTGTCCACGATCCGCTCCGGCGTCACCGCTGTCGAGCCGACGCCGTCATCGAACTCGTAGGTGCCAGCGATATCGCCGAGGACATGGGTCGTCGCCGAGGTGGCGATGCACACGGTGCCGTCGACTGACAGCCGCACGGTGACCAGGTTCGGCACGTCGACACCGGCTTGGAAGTTGAGGTTCGAGGCGTTCGGCTGAGCTTCGTCGCAGGGCCAGACCGTGAGGAACCCTTCGCCCTCGGCGCCGGTGACGGTGACGTTCATCGTCACTGCCGTGGACCACCCCGTGAGGTAGTCGTTCAGGTCGACGACAAGCACCTCGGCCGGCAGCAGCTTCCCTTCGTCGTCGGCGCGCGTGTCGAAGGCCCGGTCGGGGGTGATCGGAGCGAATCCCGGCGGCGGAACGCTCGACAGACGGCTCGTTGTCTGCGGCGGGAGGCGCGCTGGGTTCGGCCCGGTGGTGTTCAACGCGCCGAGCAGCGTGACAGCGACGTAGCCGGTGCCGAACACTGTCAGACACGCTTGCTGGCCAGCACCCAGCGCCATGTTGACGATGCCGAGGCCGTAACCGCTGATGCCCCCTCCGAACGAAGACTCACCGCACGGATGGAGCGTGGCGTACGACGCCGCATTGCCGAACAGGTCGAGTGAATAGGTCGCACCTCCCGCTGAAGCCGGCAGCGATGGACCACGTGGGATCGGGATGGTCGTCGAGGTGAAGGACGCTCCGACGACCAGTTCAGGAATCGCGAGCGGCTGATACTGCAGCCCTCCGACAAATGGCGCGCCGCTCACCTGACCGCGTTGGTCGATGATCAGGTCAACGGCCACGGTCGACCGCAGGCACATCGCCACATCGAGGGGTGCCACGATCGAACGGGTGACGAACCCGTCGTCTTCGAAGACGAACGTCGGCTCGCTATCGGGAGACCCAGCGCACGGGAACACATCGGCTTCGCCGAACCCGCCGTCCCGCGGTCGCGCAGCGACCATCAGCAATCCCGATGGCAAGACGTAGTTCACCCCCGGCGCGACCGGCGGCTCGCCGCGCGTATCGACCAATCGGGTCACCGGCGTCAAGGTGATCCGCCCGGTCTCGCCCGCCGCATCGACCGACGCAGGTCGGCCAACCACTCCTGCCACGGACAGCAGGCACGCGACGATCGCAACCACCGCCACTCGCTTCGTCCGCCACCTGTGGTCCACGTTCCCTCCGGTCCCGTCCTCGGTGACGGTTACAGCACTCGTTCGAGTACGACGCGGATGCCGCCCATGTCGGGACGAGTCCAGATCATGTGGCCGTCCGCGTCAAGATGGCGGCGCACTTCGATGCCGGGCAGGCCGACGGGCCGCAGCACGAACGCGCCATCTTCGTAACTCGCGACCACATGAATGGGCGTGGTGTAGTCGAACACCGACACGTCGTGCACACCGTTCTCTTCTGTGCCGTCCGCCCGTGCGTCGGCGATGGTGCCGCCGCCGCAATCGACGATTCGGTTGCCGCACTGCTCGATGCGCTCGGTGTACGACATCAACCGGTCGTCGGCCGGCACCGGCTCGCCGCC
>JBMOFX010000191.1:0-5453 GCA_049318665.1 Ilumatobacteraceae bacterium
GACCGCCCTAACGGAGGAGTACCGCTTCCTGTCGTTCGGCGACGCGATGCTGCTCAGTCGGCGCTAACGGCGACCTGCTCGCGCTTCGGTCGCCGCACGATGACGGCCAACGCAACGCAGCCGGACAATCCCGCAATGGTCATCAGCGATGACACCATCTCGATGCCGCCAGCCTTGCTGACCATGCGAACCGATGTATTCCGGGGCACGACGACCATCCAGTTCGGTGCTACCCGGTAGGGGCCGTCGGCACCCTCCGCCTTCCACGTCGGGAAGTACGACTCGCGAATCAACACCGGAACTCCGATCTTGCTCACGTCAAAGGCGATGCTGTCGCCATCGTCGACGATGGCGCTGACCTCGGTCGTGGGCAGCGGGGCGGCGCTGGACGCCTCCGCGGTGGACGGCCACTCGGCAGCCCCTGCGGACGAGATGCGAGGCGCAAGGGAGTCAGCCTGCTTGAACCATTTCATCGAGGCTTCCGACCACTCGTCACGGCCGGCGACGGAACCGTCGACGTATGGCGCCATCGACAGTGGCTCGACGAGCGCAACATCGGCGACCTCGAAAACGCTCCACGGGCCCACCGTGGCGAGTTCCGACATGCCGTCGGTCTCGCGTGCCTGGGCGACCATCTCGGGTGTGAGGGCCAGGAAGTACTGGCATCCCAGTTCGCGCAGATAGCGCACGCCCCGCGCCATGTCGGGCTCTTCAAAGGGAAGTCGTGCGTTGTAGCGCTCGGCCTCGAGCGAGTACGCGCTCTCGGCCACTGGCTGGAACCGATTCGCGTTCGGCGATCCTGCGAGAAGCCCGTTGATCGTGGTGACGCAATCATCAGTGAACCGCGGCAGCAGCTGCAACGCGTAGATTGACCCGTACCGTCCCGTCGACGCGAACTCGTAGCTGAGGCGTCCGCAACCGCGTTCAGCCGTGATGTCGTCGAGAGTGCTCACCAGCTGCTGGAACTCAGCCCAGTATGGTCCGCGCTCCAGGCCGCCGAACGACAGCGCTTGAGCCTGGACCTGAGCAGGCAGCTCACGCTTGGGTCCGATGATCCATTGGTAGTCGGTCACGAAGGTCCACTCGCCGAACGACAGGGTCGTTCGTTGCCCGAGCGGAAGCGTGCCCACGCTCCAGGAGATGGAGAACATCAGGACGCCGATGACGCCGAGGGGTGCCGCGAGCCGCGTCACGGCTTGTCGTTTCCAGCTCACGCGTTCGACGACGTACCCGATAACAACCGACGCGCCAACTCCCGCAAGCATGAGCCGCGACAGATTCCAAACGGGCGCCAGCCGAACATTGTTGATCGCCCCTTGCGGCGCGAACAACACACCGAGCCCGAAGACGGCGCCCGCGATCGCTAGCGCTATCACTGGCCTCCAAGGGCGCCGCACGGCTTCGTATACGGCGAGGCCGGCCAACCCGACGAAAGCGATCTCGAGCACCGGCGAGAACGGGAACATGATCGTCATGTAGTCGGTGCGCCTTGGGAAGATGGCGTCGATCCGATGTTCGCCGTATGCCAAGAACGGCAGGTACCAGAACGACGCAATGAGCCCGATGAGTACCAAGCACCGTGCGAAGTGCACCGCTGCGCGCCGGCGAGCGGCGCCTGGCTCGAGCGCCACCTGGCTGATCAGGCCGGTCATCAAGAACATGGCTCCGATCGGATGGCACAGCGCTGCCACTCCGCCGACGAGCCCAGCGCCCGGACCGCTTCGTCGAAGTTGCAGGTCCCGCGCGAAGACCGCCATGGCCAAAATGCACAAGAGCATGGACCAGGCGTACGCGTACTCGCCGACGACGGTCGAGGCGACGTTGCCGCCGAAGCTGTTGTTCGAACTGTCGAACAAGAAGATCAAGGTCGCGCCAGCCGTGAGCATCTGGCCACCAAAGGTGAGGCCACTCACCTTGGCGAAGTGCGAAGCCGCCCACGGCAGCAGTACAAGCGGTAGCGCCGTCATCACCTTGAGCGCTACGCCCACCGGGACCACGCTTCCAGCAACTGCTGAGAAGAACGCGGGCAGGACCATGTAGAAGCGATACAGCGGGAAGCCGCCGCTCCAGGCCGATGCCCACCCGCTGAGCAGCCCGTGGTCCCAGAGGTGTCTCTTGATCATATCGGGACCGGCACTGTGGGCTCCGAAATCTCCTGCGATGGGTGTCGTATCCGCAAAGATCAAGTTCACCCGGAGCTGCACCAGTACGAATAGGTACAAAGCGCCGATCGTCACGCCCGCGACGATCCGTTGACGCCTGTCCCCAGGGGTCGCGGCGGTCGGATCTTTGCTCGGGGCCGGTTCGGGACGGGACGACGGCGGCGGTGCGGCCTTGTTCGGATTGGGTCCGCCAGCGGGCCTGCGTTTCTTGCCTCGCCTCGAACCTGACATCTGCGGGATCGTACGGTGATGCAAACGCGGTCGACAAGTGAACTCTTGTTTCCGTGCCGGTTGTGGTCCAACTACAGGCCGAGTCCCGGGACCGGTCGTGTCTAGTATCCGGCCGTGGCTTCTCGACGAGCGGTTCCGCCGATCGAGGCGGAGTGGATCCCGCGGCCGTTCCGTCGGCTCCGAACCCAGTTGCTAGTCGTGGTCCCGATCGCGGTGTTCGTCGCGGTGTCGACGGCCTGGAATGAACATGGACTCTTCTGGCCCGACGAGATCTACCAGATCACCGAGCCGGCGCATCGGTTGGTGTTCGGATACGGATTTCGGTCGTGGGAGTTCCAGGATGGCCTGCGGTCATGGTTCCTACCTTCGGTCATTGGCGCCGTGTGGGCGACCGCCGATCGGCTCGGGGTGGGCACTGGTCTCGGGCTGATGCGCGTCGCGCGGCTGTTGGTCGCCTTTGGTGGCGTCGGCGCCGTGGCAGCGGCGATGACATGGGCGCACCGGACCCGCGGGTCGTTGGCGAGTCTGCTCGCCGGGTTGCTGCTGCTCGTCACCCCCTTCACATTGCTGATGAACGTGCACACGTTCGCGGAAACGGTCGCGGCATCGCTGCTCGTCGCAGCCGCTTTGGCTGTTCCAGGCGGGAAGGCGCCGGAGGTGAAAACCACGCTGGTTCTTCTCTGTGGAATCGCGGCTGGGTTCGCGATTCCGATCCGGCCGCAGTCGGCTCTTCTGGTCGGGGGATTCATTGTCATCATGTTGTTGGAGCGTCGGCGCGACTGCGCTCGTGTGTTCGCGATCTCGGTCGGCGCGGTGATCTTGCTGAGCGGAGTCGTCGACTGGGTCACTTGGGGTGTGCCATTCGCGTCATTCTGGCGGAACGTTCAGTTCCAGCTGATTGAAGACGGCGCCAGCAAGTACTTCGGAGATGACCCGTTCTCCTTCTTCTTCGTTCACCTCGGCCAGACCTACGGAATCTTCGGACTGCTCATCTGTATCGGGCTTCTCGCCGCGCTGTGGATCGCTCCGAAGCACGTGATCAATGTGCTCGTGTTTGTGTTCGTGCACTCGTTGATCTCGCACAAAGAGCTCCGATTCATCTATCCCGTGATTCCCTACGCCACAGCGGTCAGTGCCGTGGGACTCTCGTTCCTCGCGAGTCGCATCTACCTCGCCGTTGCGCCGCCGCAACCGGTCGTTCCCATCCGGAAGGGGAAGCGGAAGCGTGGCGAGGCGGCGGCGATCGATCCTGCGCCCTCGCCACACCGATCGTCGAAGATCCCTTTGGGGGCGACCGCTCTGGTCCTGGCAGCGTTCGGTGCGGTCGCCATTGTCCACGCGAGTTCGCTGACCTTTCGCGAGACCGGAAACACCGTCTTCTGGGAAGCCGATGCAAGCGTGTGGAACAACGCCGCCGGTTGGAACCACCTGCTGTCGTCGGCTGGGCAGCGCCCGGACACGTGCGGCGTAGCCATCGGTGTCTCGGGCCCAGGCGAGGGAGCTGTCTTCACGGGCGGCTTCGGCTATCTGCACCTTGATGTACCGGTGTACACCGTCGACGCAGCATCCATCGAAGTAGCTCCTCCGGAGTTGCGGGCCGTGAACGTCATTTTAGTTGGAGAGGATGTTGTGCCTCCGCCGGGCTACAGCCTCTTTGCAACAAATCGGAAGGTGGCGATGCTGGTCCGTGACGGCAGTTGCGATCCGGCACCAAGTGAGTACACGACTGACCTCCCGAGGCCCGACGGTTCCTGACCTTCTCGAATGGTTCCAGATCCGACGTGACGGGTGGATCGTCTGGGTGTCCTTATTCGGAGTACCATCGATCTGGATATAGAGGAGTGGAGGGCTTCGGCATGGCATTGACAAGAACGATGATCGTCCGATACCCCAGCAGCCGGTTCGACGTCGCGCCGTGGACCGATCTCACGGTCGCGGCCGAGCGAACGCGCACGACGGGGGCGGCGGTCCGCGCGATGGTGCGACTCGCGGACGCGTGGGGGCTGACGATCGATCAGGTGGGCACGTTGCTCGGCGGGGTGCCGGCGAGCACGTGGCACGCGTGGGTTAACAAGCCGCCACGCGATCTCGGCGTCGATCGCCTCACCCGTGTGTCGTCGCTGCTCGGTATCTACACCGCGCTCCACGTGCTCTACCCCGACAGCCCGCTCGCGGATGAGTGGATGACACGTCCCAACACCAACGTGCTCTTCGCCGGTCGTCGGCCACTCGATGTGGTCCTCGACGGTGGCATCGGCGCGATGGATCGTGTGCGGATGCTCCTCGATGCCCGCCGGGGCGGTGGGTGAAGGCCGACTGGCCCGCGCTGCGGGCGATCCGGTGGGACGACACGCATCGGCTGATCCCCGATGCGTATGCGTCGACCGACCGGCGCCTGCTGGCTCCGCTTGCGGCATCTGACGACGATCTCGAAGCGCTGGTGGCCTTGAGGGCCGCGACGAGCCGGCGCACGCTGGTGCAGCAGGGACGGATCCCGAGCGGCATCCACAGTGACGAACTGGTCTACGGCACCCCCGAGTGGCAGATCGTTAACGCATCGTTCTGCTACCCACATCCGAGTGGCGCTCGGTTCAACGGCCCCGATCGCGGAGCGTGGTACGCAGGCCGAGAGGTCGAGACGTCGCTCGCCGAGGTCTCGTTCCACAAGTCGGTCGAGCTGGCTGAGACGGGATGGTGGACGTTGTCGGTCGTCTACCAGGACTTCCTTGCCGACATCCACGGTCCATTCCACGACCTCGGCCGCCCCCGCGACGCACGGGCACGTGCCTGCCTCGATCCGGCGTCGTACGAACGCAGCCAGGCGCTGGCGCAGCAACTCCTCGACGACGGTTCGCTCGGCATCGTGTACCCAGCGGTGCGGCATCGGGGTGGCGAGGCCGTGGCGTGCTTCCGGCCCGCCACCGTCGGTCACGTCCGGCGGGGCGGCCGGTACCGCATCACTTGGGATGGCGGATCGACGCCGACCATCGGCACCGTCTGACACGTCACTCCACCTGGCAGGCTGTGCGCCGCCATGCATCCCGTCACCGTCACCGTCAA
>JBMOFX010000192.1:0-5450 GCA_049318665.1 Ilumatobacteraceae bacterium
GACCGAACTGCACGCGCACCTTCGCGTACTCGACGGCCATCTCGAGCACCTTCTGAGCGCCACCGACCTGCTCGGCCGCGAGGCCGACGGCAGCGAGGTCGAGCACGCGAGACAGGATCGTCCAGCCTTCGCCCTCGGCGCCGAGGATCGTGGCCGGCGTGCCCGAGAACTCGAGCTTCGACTGCTTGCGGGTCTGGTCCATGGTGCTGAGTGCAGTGCGGGTGAGGCCGGCGGCCCCGCCGTCGACCGTGAAGAGCGTGACGCCGGCGCTGGTGCGTGCGGCCACGATGATCAGGCTGGCGGTGTTGCCGTCGATCACGAAGCTCTTCGTGCCGTCCAGCGTCCAGCTGTCGCCCGACTTGGTGGCTGCGAGCGTGATGCCGCTCTCGTCCCACTTGCCCGACGGCTCGGTGAACGCGAGCGTCGCGATGGTCTCGCCACTGGCGATACCGGGAAGGTGCGCTGCCTTGGCTGCGTCGTCACCGCTGTGGATGAGGGTGTTGGCGGCGAGCACCACGGTCGAGAAGAACGGTGCGCACAGCAGTGCGCGGCCGGCCTCTTCGAGGACGATGCCGAGCTCGACGTAGCCGTAGCCCGAGCCGCCGAACTCCTCGGGGATGATCAAGCCCTGCAGGCCGAGCTGCTCGCCCATCTGTGCCCACACGGCCGGGTCGAACCCGTCCTCGGTCTCCATCTGCTCGCGCACGGCCGTCTCGGGGCTCTTCGCGTCGAGGAACTGCCGCACGGTCTTGCGGAGTTCGTCCTGCTCTTCGGTGAATGCAAAGTTCATGGGCCGCAGTGTGCTCCGCCGGCTCCGGTCCCGCCACATCGACGTGTGTACACTCGCGTACATCATGATCGGCGTCCGAGCACTGCGCACCGACCTCGCCGCCCACGTTCGAAGGGCGGCCAACGGCGAGCCCACGGTCATCGCCGTCAACGGTCGACCGGCTGCGGTCCTCGCCCCCCTCGCCGCCTCACCGCACGTAGCGCTGTCGGCCCTCATCGCATCGGGCGCACTCGTGGCACCGCGCCGCGAAGATGGCCAACTCCCCGACCGCACGGTGCCCGTGTGGGGCAACGCCCGCCTCGACCGGCTCCTGCGCGAGATCCGCGGATGACCGTCTACCTCGATTCGAGCGCCCTCGTCGCCGCCCACCTCGACCAGCCGGCCCGCGCCGTCGTCGTCGATGCGATGCGCGCCGACCCCGAGTGGTGTTCGAGCGGGCTCACGTTGATGGAGGCCCTCGCGCTCATCGATCGCGTCGTCGACGAGCCGGTGCTGCGAACTGATCTGGAGGACCTCGTCCGGCTCACGTGGGACCGCATCGCGGTCGTGCCCGTCGATCAGCGCTGCCTCGATCGCGCCGCCACGTTGATGCGCGCCCAGCCGCTGCGCCTCAGCGACGCACTCCACCTCGCCGCCGCAGATCGCCTGCCACGACCGGTCCGCTTCGTCACGTTCGACCCAGCGCAGATCCCCGTTGCGCTGTCGCTTGATCTCGACGTCGTGAGCACCTGACCATCCGAATCACGGAGCGGGCAGACTGTCGGGCATGACGACGCTGCACTGGTCCGACGAGCAGATCGAGATCCACAAGGTGGTGGTGGGTCCGTACGACAACAACGTGTTCGTGATGCGATGCCGCCACACCGGAGAGTCGATCCTCATCGACGCCGCCAACGAGCATGAGCTCCTGCTCGAGCTGTGCCGCACACTGAACGTGCAGCGCGTGCTCGAGACGCACGGCCACTGGGACCACATCGGCGCAGTCACCCAGATGCGCGAGGCGGGCTACGAGGTCGCGGTCACGAGCCAAGACGCGCCGATGCTCAAGGACGTGGGCTACGACGTGTTCCTCGACGACGCCGAGATCATCGAGGTCGGCAAGGTCCGCCTCCACGCGATCCACAACCCTGGCCACACCCCGGGCTCGATCAGCTTCCGAGTTGAGGGCTCGCCCGTGCTGTTCTCGGGCGACACGTTGTTCCCCGGTGGCCCGGGCAACACGAAGTTCGAAGGCGGCGACTTCTCCACGATCATCGAGTCGATCGACCGCAAGCTGTTCACCCTGCCGGCTGACACGTTGGTGCTGCCGGGCCACGGGCTCGACACGACGATCGGCACCGAGCGACCGCACCTCGACGAGTGGATCGCGCGGGGCTGGTGAGCGCACCGCTGCGTTACGACGAGCGCCCCGACGACGCCACGCCGGTTCACACCGCCGACCTGCCCGACACGCCCACCCGCGATCGCAACATCATCGCCACCGCTTGGATCGAGGCACCCGCCGAGTTGCTCGCGCTCGGCGCCGACCTTCCCGACACGCCGGTCGCCACGTACAAGCGGCGCATCGCAGCGTGGCTCCTCTGGCGCGCCGGACCGGCAAGTGGTGGCGACGCTCGCTACTGGGCAGCCGACGCCACCGATCTCACAAGCCAGCACACCTTCCGACTCTTCCCCGACGGCACCGGCGACGGCACCGGCCCGAGCGGCTCGCACCACACGCGCTTTCGCACGTGGAAGGAAGACCTCCTCGGCCGCTGACGGTGAAGTGTCGCGTGTCGTCGTGAGGGTGACGACAGGAGGCGAAAGTTCGCGAGCAGCGGTCGTAAGGTGAGGCGGTGGTTGGCATGGTGCCGCAGGCGCTCCCGATCGTGCACGAGACCGACACGATCCGCCCCGATGGTCGGGCGAAGCCAGCGTTCCGCGACGACCTGCGCCGCATCCCATCGATCCGCAACGCGCTCTCGGTCGTCTCGCTCTACGTGCAGACCGCGCTGGTGCTGTGGGCGTCGGTGCGGTGGTCGCCCTGGGCCGTCATCCCCGGCTTCCTCCTGATGGGACGGGCGCACGCACAGTTCGCGTCGCTGATGCACGAAGCCGCGCACCGGCTGCTGTTCGCGAACAAGCGGGCGAACGATGTCGTCGGACGCTGGTTCCTCGGCTACCCGAGCTTCACCCCGACGGATGCGTACCGACGCGTCCACATGGCACACCATCGCCAAGAGTTCGGACCGGAGGAGCCCGACATGGCGCTCTACCGCGGCTACCCGATCGCCGCGGCGAGCATGCGCCGCAAGCTCGTCCGCGATGCGACCGGGCGCACCGGCATCAAGCTGATGCGTGGGTTGTTCCGTAACTGGAACCATCCCGATCCGCGCAGCCGCCACACGTTCTGGAAGATCATGGGCGTGCAGGTCGTCCTGCTCGCAGCCGCCATCGCGAGCGGGCACTGGTGGGTCTACCCGGTGCTGTGGGTCGGCCCCTACCTCACCGTGTGGCGCGTGATCAACCGACTGCGCTCGATCGCCGAGCACGGTGGGATGCAGATGTCGAGCGACCGGCGCGAGACCACGCACTCGGTGCGCCAGCACCTCCCGGCGCGATTCGGGCTCGTGCCGTTCCACATCGGCTGGCACCTCGCCCACCACGTCGACTCCGGCATCCCGTTCCGCAACCTTCCCCGCTTCCATCAGGCCCTGCGCGATGCGGGCTACGTGGACGACACGGTTGAGTACGCCTCGTATCCCACCCTCTGGCGCGCCCTCGCCCACGGGTGACAGACGGCCGGGTCGGGGGTTTCCACTATCGCCATAGGGGAAATACACTGGCGCCGTGACTGACACCTCGCTGTTCCGCGTCGACGACCTCCACGCCAGGCCCAGCGAGGCCGACGGACCCACCACCGACATCCTGCGAGGCCTGTCGCTCACGGTGCAGCCGGGCGAGGTCCACGCGATCATGGGGCCCAACGGCAGCGGCAAGAGCACGCTCGCCAACGTGCTGCTCGGCTCCCCCGAGTACGAGGTCACCAGCGGGCGGGTGTTCTACCAGGGTGACGACATCACCGAGTGGCCCACCGACGTGCGGGCGAAGTCGGGCATCTTCCTGGCGTTCCAGTACCCGCAGGAGATCCCCGGGGTGTCGGTCATCCAGTTCCTCCGTCAGGCGCTGTCGGCTCGCAAGGGCATCGACCTCTCGGTGCTCGAGCTGCGCCTCGCCACGATGGACTGGATGAAGCGCCTCGGGATGGACAGCTCGTTCGTCGACCGCTACCTCAACGAGGGCTTCAGCGGCGGCGAGAAAAAGCGCAACGAGATCATGCAGATGGCGATCCTCGAACCCGAGCTGGCGATCCTCGACGAGACCGACTCGGGCCTCGACATCGACGCGCTGCGCATCGTCGCTGCGGGTATCCGCGAGGTGCGTGCCGAGCGGCCGTCGATGGGCGTGGTGCTGATCACCCACTACCAGCGGCTCCTCGACGAACTCCAGCCCGACCACGTGCACATCCTCATCGGCGGACGCATCGTCGAGAGCGGTGGGATGGAACTCGCCGAACGGCTCGAGCGTGAGGGCTACGAGTCGGTCAGGGCATGAGATGACACTCGACGTCGCGTCCATCCGCAAGGAGTTCCCGATCCTCGAGCGCGAGATCGACGGCCAACCGCTCGTCTACCTCGACTCGGCCAACACATCGCAGAAGCCCCGCGCCGTCATCGACGCGATGAGCCGGTTCATGGAGACGTCGTACGCCCCCATCAACCGCAGCGCGTACCGCCTCGCCGCGGAGGCGACCGATGCCTACGAAGGCGCGCGCACCGCCGCACAGCGATTCATCAACGCCCCGCACGCGCACGAGGTCATCTTCACGAAGAACGCCACCGAGTCGCTCAACTTGGTCGCGTACAGCTGGGGTCGGGCCAACCTGCAGCGCGGTGACGTGGTGGTGCTCACCCACATGGAGCACCACGCCAACATCGTCCCATGGCACATGCTCGTCGCCGAGCGCGGTATCGAGCTGCGCTGGGTGCCGCTCACCGCCGACTTCCAGCTCGACCTCACCACGCTCCCCCAGTTGCTCGACGGCGCCAAGCTGTTCAGCTTCACCGCGATGAGCAACGTGCTCGGCACGATCACGCCAGTTGCCGAGTTGTGTCGCGCCGCGCACGCTGCGGGCGCACTTGCGATGGTCGACGGCTGCCAGTACGTGCCGCACAACGTCACCGACGTGCAGGCATGGGACGCCGACTTCATGACGTTCAGCAGCCACAAGATGTGCGGGCCCTCAGGCCTCGGTGTGCTGTGGGGACGCGAAGCGCTGCTCGACGCGATGCCACCGTTCCTCGGTGGCGGCAACATGATCGCCGACGTCCGTCTCGACGGCTTCACCACCGCCGAACTGCCGGCGAAGTTCGAAGCGGGCACCCCTGCGATCGTCGAGGCGATCGGGTTCGGCGCAGCCATCGAATTCCTCACCTCGATCGGCATGCACGAGATCCGCCAGCACGAGATGGAGATCGCCGCCTACACGATGCGCACGCTCACCGAACGGTTCGGCGACGACATCACGTTCCACGGTCCCACCAACGTCGAGCAGCGCGGCTCCACGTTCAGCTTTGCGTTCCGCGGGATCCACCCGCACGACCTCAGCCAGGTGCTCGAC
>JBMOFX010000193.1:0-5449 GCA_049318665.1 Ilumatobacteraceae bacterium
GGGGCGCGGGCGGTGACGACGCGGGATGCGAACGGTCGGATCGAGCGGCTCACGTCGATCCCCTCGTCATCGGCGTTCGCTCGCTACGACCGGCCGCGCGCCACCTGCACCTTCACCGCACCGCCCAACGGGTTCACGCTCACCAACGGCATCACCGTCCCCGCGGGCACGCAGGTCACCGGTGCGTACCGGTTCGTCGAGTTCCGCGCGCCGACCGTTGTCACCCCGCCCAGTGCGGGCGACGCGCTGGTGCTCACGCCCGATGCGCTCGGCAAAGGTGTCCGCACGTTCTCGGTGCTGTGCGACTCGAGGTTCTTGCGCTACGTGCAGGTGCCGATCACCGATTCGTTGCTCGACCCCCGAACCCAGATCACTCGGCTCCGCAACGGGCTGCAGCTCATCCGGCCGGTGGTCGCGCCGGACCCAGTGGTGGCGAGCGTCGGGGGTCTCGTCACGCGTTACCCGGCGTGGCTGTCCATCCGCCCCGAGGCGTGGGTGCCGCAACGCTCCAACACCACCAGCTACCGAGGCACGCTGATGGTGCTCCTCACCACCCCGAAGCGGTTGGAGTTCGTGGTCGACTTCGTGCCGAATCGCGACAAGCCATCGCCGTCGTTCAAGGGCATCGTCACGTGCGTCCCCACCGTGTCGCCGATCGCTGCGGAAGGTTCGCTACCGGCGCGACCAGCACTGCCCGACACGGCCGAGCCGGGCGTCACCGGACCGTGCACGTGGACCCCACCCGGGCCGGGCACCGTCACGATCACGGCTCGCACCATCCACGGGGTCACGTTCTGGGCCGACGGCATCGCCGTGCCCGAGGCCGACTACGTGTTCGAGTCGCTCCCAGCCACGTTCACGGTCGGCGAACTGGTTGCGGTCAACACACCCCCGTGATCAGCCGGGCTCGGATGCGATCGTCAACACGGCGCGCGCATGCACATCTGCCTCAGTTCCGCTGAGTGTGGGCCCGAGCTCCACGATGAACGCAACGCCCGGGTTGATCGCCTGACGTGCCCATGTTGCAGCGACACCGGTGTACGTGCCGCCGGTGATGTCGACGATCGGCAAGCCGGTGAGCTCGGCGTAGCGGGCACGGATCGCGCCATCGCGTCCCTTGCCGGGCGCGATCCGGTTGAGATCTTGGTGATACCAGATCACGACGTCGGGGCGGAGTTCGTCGATGAGCGACACGATCGCCTGGGTCTCCGGTTCACTCGACGGGCCCGTGCCGGCGTACTGGCCATCGCCGGGTTGCCCGATCGGTCCCCACTTGTAGGGGAAGTTCCGGTTCAGGTCGACCTGGTTCGCGTTCTGACGCTCGTTGGCAGCTTGCCCATCAGGGTTCATCGTGTCGATGGTCCACAGGTCGACGTTGGTCGGTACGTCGAGTTGTTGCAGACGTTCGACGACCTGGAGGCCCGCTTGCTCATCACCGTGGATCACCCCGATCACGAGCACGACTCGACCACCCTCGGCGCCGCGCCGGATCGCTGTGATCGGCGTCCCGTTCACCGAGGTGCCGATCACGCGTGATTCCGACACCGCCACAACCGTCGCAATCGACGTGGTCGGGAGCGCTGTCGTCGGCACGACGGTCTCTGGCACTGTCGTCTCTGGCACTGTCGTCTCTGGCACCGTCGTCACCGGCACGGTCGTCGTCACGGCAGTGGTCGGCACCACCGTCGTCGTGGGCGCCGTCGTGCTGACGACCGCATTGGCACCGGTGGCCTCCGGCCCGGTCGACGCACATGCCGGCACCACGGCCGCGACGACAGCAAGAAGGGCGAGCACGGGGGTCGAACGAAGCTTCACCCCATCGAGTAATAGCAGCCGTACTGGTCGGCCGTGCTCCATGCCGTGCGATCGCGCGCGGTGAGCGTCTCCCGATCGACGAAGGTGACGTGATCCATGCCCACCGCGACGAGCTCGGAGCCGATCACCAACGAGCGCTGTGACGGGTTCCAGCAGCCCCCGCGTCCCGCGGGGTCGCCGCCGTCGGCGACCACGCCCTTGGCCACGAGCTGATCGCCCTGCAGCTGCGCCACCACCAGGCCGGGCTGTCCTTGCGGAAGGCTCGCGGCGACGCAGCTCGCATCGGCCGGGCACGGGGCCCAGTACGGCGAGGTCGGGATGACGATCGTGCCGTCCTCGGGCCAGTAGAGGAACGCGTGATGGTCCCACTCCGCATCGCTCCAGCCGCCGACGAGCAACGTGGAGACCTGCTTCGGGGCGGCAGGATCCGACACGTCGAACAGCGAGAGCTGCGTCCCGAGCGTCCGCCCTTCGTCGGTTGCCGACTGGCCGACGCCGAGCAGCAGGTGATCGCCGACGGGATGGAGATAGGCGGAGTAGCCGGGGATCTTCAGCTCGCCCTCAACGGTGGGTGCGGTCGGGTCGCTGAGGTCGACGACGTACAGCGGATCGGTCTGACGGAACGTCACCACGTAGGCCCGATCGCCGAGGAAGCGCACCGAGTAGATCTGCTCCGTCACGCCGAGACCCGACACCGAGCCGATGTCCTTCAACTCGGTGCCGTCCGGGCGGAGCACGTGCACCGACGACACGCTCGGCGTCGAGCCGCTCCAGTCGTCCTTGGTGATGGCCACGCGCAGGTCACCGTCGAGCTCGCTCATCGAGAACTGGTTGAGCAACCGGCCGGGCACCTCGCCCGACGCCACGTACCGTGCGCCGCCATCGGCCTCGAGCGCGAACTGGTGAATGATCGTCGGCGGCTGCACGCTCGGTGCCGGCACCGACGACCGGGAGTCGTCAGCGGCAACCGGCCAGTACGCGTCCCAGGGTTGGGTGGCGACGTAGAGGTTGTCGGTGGAGGCGTACACCGTGTCGCCGCTCGACACGATGCCCGCAGTTCCGGTCGGAGCGCCGTTGCCGCGTAGGTCGAGCGAGGCGATCCACGTGATCCCGAGCCCCGAGAAGTCTGCGGGCGCTGCGACGCCGCTGCAGTCGAGGGCGGTCGACATCGGGCCGAAGGTGCCGCCGCTGTCCACCTCGAACGAGCGCGGCATCCAGTCGTCGATCGTCGACGACTCGATGATCCTTCGGTTCTCTGCCAGCGCACGTGCCTCGTCCCACCCGAACTGATCGGGTCGCACGAACGGCAGGCGATCAGCGAGGAACGAGGTGAGCACGATGCGAGCGATGCCGTCGATCGATCGCGTGGCGGTGACCGACCCCTCGAGATGGTTGCGCTCCAAGAGCGAGGGCGACGGCGCATCGCTCACGTCGAACAGCGACACCACGGTGTCGCGTGAGCCGCTCCACGGGGTGGTGATCACCGCCAGTCGCGTGCCGTCGAGCAGCAACTGGTGGCTGCCCTGCGGGAGTTCGAGCGTGGCGATCACCCGTGCGTCGTCGACGCTGACGATGCGCACACCGTCGGCGCTCGCCACGAACACGTGCGTGCCGTCGGTCTCGACCGTGTCACCCTCGTCGACGCCGACCTCTTGGGTGTTGGTCTGCGAGAACCCGGTGCCGTCGTTGGTCGTCGCCGGTGGCGCCGCCGTCGACCGCCCGACCGTGCTGTCGGACGCCGCCTCCCGTGCCATGCCGCCAGCGACCGCGTCGTACATCGCTGGTCCGCCAGCGCCGCCGCCGAGCCCCCATGCCGTCACCCGGTCGAGGGTGATCGTGCGGAGATGGTCGAGGAGGGCGTTGCAGTCGGAGAAGAACAGCAGACGTGACGACCCGAGGCCACCGCGAATCAGGCCGGTCGCTCGCGTGTCGGACGTCGATGCGGACGTCGGGCGAGTCGTGGTCGGTGAGGTCGTATCGGACCCATCCGGCGCGCACGCCGTCAGAGCAAGCAGCGCAACTGCAGCGATCGATACGGAAGTGGTGGTGCGTCCCATGCTCGTCCGACGACGAGCATCACCGATCGGTTCCCGAGAAAACTCCGGGGATCAGTAGCGGTAGTGCGCGAAGGCCCGGTTGCTGTCGGCCATCTTCTGCATGTCGTCGCGACGCTTGATCGCGGCGCCGAGGCCGTTGGAGGCATCGAGCAGTTCGTTGGCGAGGCACTCGGCCATCGTCTTCTCACGACGCTTGCGGCTGAAATCGACCAGCCAGCGGATGGCGAGCGTGTTGGCACGGCGGGGACGAACCTCGACCGGCACCTGGTACGTGGCGCCACCGACGCGGCGACTCTTCACTTCGAGCGGCGGCTTGATGTTCTCGACCGCACGCTTCAAGGTGCTGATCGGCTCGGCACCCGTCTTCTCCTCGACGATCTTCAGCGCGTCGTACACGATCTTCTCAGCGACGGTGCGCTTGCCGTGCAACATCACCTTGTTGACGATCTGGGTGACGAGCAACGAGCGGTACAGCGGGTCGGGCATGAGCTCGCGGCGCTGGGCAGGACCTTTACGGGGCATGGCTGGTCGATTCCTTTACTTCGCAGCCTTGGCGCCGTAACGGCTGCGGGACTGCTTGCGGTTCTTCACGCCGGCCGCGTCGAGCGCGCCACGGATGATCTTGTAGCGGACACCCGGGAGGTCGCGAACACGACCGCCACGAACGAGCACGATCGAGTGCTCCTGCAGGTTGTGGCCTTCACCAGGGATGTAGGCCGTCACTTCGACACCACTCGACAACCGCACACGAGCCACCTTGCGGAGCGCAGAGTTCGGCTTCTTGGGCGTGTTGGTGTACACGCGGGTGCACACGCCGCGACGCTGCGGTGACCCCTTGAGGGCCGGCGTCTTGGTCTTCGAGAACTTGGTGGACCGCCCTTGGCGGACCAACTGCTGAATCGTGGGCAACGTAGTGCCTTTCACTGACGAGAACGAACGAACCTGCGGCCACAAGGGCGCTACAGGACCGGGTAATGCTAGAGGCTCGTCAGCAGTGGGGCAACCCGCTCAGCTGTCGAGTTTGTTGACGGCGTCCTTGGCGGCGTCGGCGGCCTGATCCACCGCACCGTCGACCTGGTCGATGCTGTCCAACAGACCCATGTCGTCTCCCCCGGTCCTCGCCGCCCCACACAGAGCGAGCGGCGAGGACAGTACCACTTCACGAAGGATGGAAAATCAGGCCTCGACGGCGGGCTCGTCGGTCGAGTACGTGCCGTGGATGTTGCTCAACCAGGCGGCAGGGTCCTCGTCGAAGTCGCTCGAGTACGTCGTCATCGGCTGGTAGTCGGGCGCATCGATGCCGAACTCGCGGTAGTGCATCATGCCCGTACCGGCCGGGATGAGCTTGCCGATGATGATGTTCTCCTTGAGACCGAGCAGGTTGTCGCCTCGGCCGTCGATGGCGGCCTCGGTGAGCACCCGGGTGGTCTCCTGGAACGACGCGGCCGACAGCCACGACTCGGTGGCGAGCGATGCCTTGGTGATGCCCATGATCTCGGGGCGGCCTTCGGCGGGCTTCTTGCCCTCCTCGACCATCCGCTTGTTGGTGTCACGGAACACCTTGGCGTCGGCACGCT
>JBMOFX010000194.1:0-5424 GCA_049318665.1 Ilumatobacteraceae bacterium
AGCTCCACCTCGAGATCCTCGTCGACCGCATGCAGCGCGAGTTCAACGTCGACGCCACGGTGGGCAAGCCGCAGGTGGCCTACCGCGAAACGATCACCAAGGTCGTCGAGTCGGTCGAGTACCGCCACATCAAGCAGTCGGGTGGTTCGGGCCAGTTCGCCGTCGTGAAGATCACCCTCGAGCCGAACCCCGGCAAGGGCTACGAATTCGTCGACAAGATCAGCGGTGGTCGCATCCCGCGTGAGTACATCAACCCGACCAACCAGGGGATGCAGCAGGCGCTCGATTCGGGTGTGCTCGCCGGCTATCCGACGGTCGACGTGAAGGCAAGCCTGGTCGACGGTCAGTACCACGACGTCGACTCGTCGGAAATGGCGTTCAAGATCGCTGGCCAGATGGCGTTCAAGAAGGCTGCCGAGATGGCCAAGCCGGTGCTGCTCGAGCCGATCATGTCGGTCGAGGTCGTGACGCCCGAGGACTACATGGGCGACGTGATGGGCGACCTGTCGAGCCGTCGCGGCCGCATCGAAGGCATGGAAGCCCAGGGCAACGCCCAGGTGGTCCGTGCGTCGATCCCGCTGTCGGAGATGTTCGGGTACTCGACCGACCTGCGCTCGCGCACCCAGGGTCGCGCCACCTACACGATGCAGTTCGCGCAGTACATGGAAGTGCCGCCGAACATCGCCACCGACATCATCAAGCGCGTCCGCGGCGAGTAGTCGCCGGGCGGCTCAGGCCCATTGTTCGACGGGTGGGCCGGTGGTCATCCGCAGGTGATCGCGTCTGACGACCGTGAGCGATCGGTCGTCGCCGAGGTGGACGCTCCACTGCTCGGCGTGAAGTCGGTCGTGGTGGTGCCGGCACACGGGCAGCAGGTTGCGGAGGTCGGTGGCTCCGCCGTGCTCCCAGTGGTGGATGTGATGTGGCTCGGTGATCGACACGTGCCGTTCGCACCCGGGGATCGCGCAGGCGCGGTACATCGCCCGGATCGCCCGCCGCTGGTGCCGGTCCGCGTGCCGGCGGGATCGTCCGAGATCGAGCAGCGCCGGATCGAGCAGACCTGCGCAACACTCCTCGAATGTGGCGACCGGCAGGCCCTGGGCGATGACCACGCCGTTGCTATCGATGATGACGGGCACGAACCGGGCTCGCCCGGCGATGTCTCGGATCGTTTGGATCGGTAGGTCGACCCCGGGTCCACAGTCGACTCGCGAGCTCGAGTGTCGCCCGCGTTCGAAGGTCTGCTGGTCGATGACGATGATCACCTCGGGCCGGCTCGCACCGGCACCGCCGCCGCGAACGAGGTCGGCCAGTGCGTGAGCCCGCAACCAATCCTGTGCGAGCACCGGGTCGTCGGGGCATTGGGGCGGTCGTTCCTGCCGGAACCGAGCCTCGAGCTGATCGGCGATCCGCTGCTGGAGGATCATGAAGGTGGCCGGGTCGAACCGGCCACTGATGTGGCCCATCCCGGTGTCCTTGTTCGTCCAGATCCGAAGTGACGTATCGCGTTGCTGGCGTGCGAGGCGGGCCTGGCCGTCGTCTGCCTCGAGTTCGCCGACCACCCGGCGGAGCAGGTCACGGAACTGTTCGACCGTCAGCGACCGGGCGACCGCCGCGGCGACGAGGTCGGCCTCGGAGGCCAGCAGTGCGGGCCGGAGGTGCTCGTCGATGCCGCTGACCGCTGCGTGGAACGCGTCGAGGTGCTCGCCCGAGAGGCGGCCTTCGTCCATCTGCCGCTTGATCTCGGGCGCAGCCTTCGCGGCACGGGCTCGCTTGGCCGCCCGCCCCGCCGCGTTCGCCGATCGATTCGTGGCCTTGGCATTCACCGCGTCTGGGTCGACGTCGGGTGAGTCGTCGGCCAGTTCGGCCAGCCGGGTACACAGGTCGACTTCGCGTGCCTGGAGGAACCGCTGCACTGCGGCGACATCGGCGAGTCGGGCAGCGACCTCCACCAGCTCACATCGTGCGACGTCGGCATCGATCACCCGGGCGAGACGCGCGGCCGGAGATGCATCGTTCGTACTGGTACCCGACATGTCACCCCCCGGCACACGATCACGACATCGAACGGGACCTCACACGACGGCGAGGTCAATCTGTTCCGGGGGAAGTCGGAACATCGATAACCCTAGTCGAACACCAGTTCGATGTCAACCCATGGATCGAAAAAGGTCGTCATCGATCGGCCGGACCGGGCCGAGCGCGCTCAGCTGATCGGCGTGAGCGGCGGGTGACCGTCGAGCACGGCGAGCGCGTTGCGCGCCGCAAGCGTGGCCATCGCGGTACGGGTCTCCACCGTGGCAGAACCCAAGTGTGGGATGAGGACGACGTCATCGCGGCCGAGCAGGCCTGCGTGCACTTCGGGCTCGCGCTCGAACACGTCGAGTCCGGCGCCCGCGATCTCGCCACGCTCGAGCGCGTCGACGAGGGCCGCCTCATCGACCACCGGACCACGCGCCGTGTTGATGAGGAACGCGCTCGACTTCATCGACTGCAGCTGCGACGTGCTGATGAGGTGATGGGTGTCGGCTGAGTAGGGGCAGTGCAGCGACACGACGTCGCTCGTTGCCAGCAGTTCGTCGACCGACAGGTGGACCGCATCGAGCTCGGTTGCGAGAGTCGCGTCGACCGGTCGGCGGTTCGAATACGCGATCGTCATCCCGAACGGCCGGGCGCGGCGTGCGAGCGCGGCGCCGATCTGCCCCATGCCGACGATGCCGAGGCGAGCCCCTTGGATGCTGGTGCCGAGCATCATGAACATGCCCCACTGCCACGGTTCGCCCGACCGGATGAGGCGTTCGCCTTCGGCCAGTCGCCGCGTCGACATGAGGATCAGCGCCATCGCGATGTCGGCGGTGGCGTCGGTGAGCACACCCGGCGTGTTCGTCGCGAGGACACCACGCTCGCGGCACGCAGCGACGTCGATGTTGTTGTAGCCAACCGCCACGTTGCACACGACGCGGAGTTGCGGGCCGGCCGCGTCGAGCAACTCGGCGTCGACCTTCTCGGTGAGCAACGACACGATCGCGTCGGCACCGGCCACCCGTCGAAGCAACTCGTCACGCGAGATCGGCGTGTCGTGATCCCATGCGATCAATTCGTGGCCCGATGCCTCGAGTAACTGCAGACCCGGCTGCGGGATCCGCCCGGTGACGACGACGCGGCTCACTCGCTGATCCACTCGCGCAGCAGACCGAGACCCTCGGTGATGTCATCGGCCGAGATCCCCGAGTACGCGAGGCGGATGTACTGCTCGACCTCGCCGGGTTGTGGCCGGCCGAAGTGCCGCCGGGTGCAGAACGACACCCCGGTGTGGTGGAGGGCAGCGGTGGCGAACTCGCCCACATCGGTGAAGCCCTTTGCGTGCATGGCCTCGGTGACGTTGCAGAAGAGGTAGAACGTCGCCTCGGGCCGAGCCGTGTGGATGCCAGGGATGGCGTTGACGCCATCCACCGTGGCGTCGCGTCGGATGCGCATCGCGTCGACGAGCGCCTTCGGACCTGACTGATCGCCGGTGATGCCTTCGACACCGGCCCACTGCACGAAGTGCGCAGTGCACGACTCGTCGTTGGTGTTGAGCTTTGCGATCTGCTCGGCGACCGGCAGCGGCGCGATCGCAGCGCCGAGGCGCCAACCGGTCATGGCGAACTTCTTCGAGAACGTATAGAGGATGACGGTGCGTTCCTGCATGCCGGGCAAACTGGCGATCGAACTGCTCGCGCCGGAGTAGCGCAGCTCGAAGTACGCCTCGTCGCTGAGCACCCACAGGTCGTTGGCGATCGCAAGGTCGGCGACCGCCTGCATCTCCTCGGGGCTGCTTTCGGACGACAGTGGGTTCTGCAGGTCGTTGTAGATGATTGCCTTGGTGCGCGGCGTGATTTGCGCGGCGAGGTAGTCGAGATCGAGCGCGAACCCCGTGGGGGTCTCGACGTATCGATAGGGCACCGCGGTGCCGCCGAAGTACTCGATCTGGCTCTCGTAGATCGGGTAGCCGGGGTTGGGGTAGAGCACCTCGTCGCCCGGCTCCATGACGGTCTGGATGAACTTGCCGATGACGGGCTTGCCGCCGGGTTGCACGACGACATTGCCGGGTTCGAAGGTGAGGTTGCGGCGTGCGCCGACATCAGCGGCGAGCGCCTCGCGCAGCGGCGCGATGCCGGCAGCGGCGCAGTACCCGGTCTTGCCGTCGGCAATGGCTTGGTCCATCGCGGCGACCACGTTGGCGGGGGTGGGCAGGTTCATGTCGCCGAGGTGGAACGGGAACACCCTGTTCCCTTTGGCGGCCCACTCAGCGGCAGCCAGCGAGACGGCGAACGCCGTCTCCGTACCCAGGTGGTCGAGGCGAGATGCCAGGTGCATCAGGCCACTCTACTCTCTGATATATCACCGCACCTGCGGACGGGTGGGTGTACCTTCCCGCGATGCGTCTCCGTCTCTCGCTCGCCGCGTTCCTGCTCGCTTCCACCGTTCTGGTGGCCTGTGGGGGAGACGGTGGCGGCGGTGGCGCAACGGCCACCGAGGGAGACGAGTTCTGCACCCTTGCGAAGGCTGCCGACAGCAGCAACGACCAGGCGAGTACGGCACTCGACACCGGTGACGCCGACAAGATCAAGACGGAGCTCACTCGCGCCGCAGCGGATGGAGCACGGGCCGCCAAGGCAGCACCGGACGACATTCGTGCCACTGTCGACAAGGTGGTCGACGGGCAGAACCAGATCATCGCGGCGCTCGAGCGCAATGACTGGGACATCCTCAAGGCGTTCGATGACAAGGAGTTCGCCACGTTGATCGAAGACACGTCGTTCGCGACCGCCGGCGACAAGCTCGAGACCTACCTGAGCGACAAGTGCGGGATCGCCCCGGAGACGGCGGACACCGAGGCAGCCACGGAGACCACGCCGGCCGACGCTGCGAGCGGCGACGCGATCGACCAGTTCCTCCGCCTGTACGAAGTCGGGTCGGGCACCCAGTTGACCGATGAGCAGCGGTCGTGCTTGAAAGAGGCCGTCGGCGACAAGCTCACCACCGACGACCTGACGGCGATCGTCCAGTCCGGTGAGCCGTCGGGCGAGCTCGCGTTGGTCCTCGGCACGGCGTTCCTCACGTGCAACGTGGTCACAGGCTGACCACCGGCCCTCCTCGCAGCCAGATTCTCCGGGCTGTGTGGGTGGTGTGCCTGCAGGTGCGCCGCTACACTCCCCACGTTCTTTGACAACCCACTCGATCCCCAGAGACGGAGCGCACTCCCATGAGCAAGGCGAAGTTCGAGCGTACGAAGCCGCACGTGAATATCGGCACGATGGGTCATATTGACCATGGTAAGACGACGTTGACGGCAGCGATTTCGAAGACGTTGGCGGATCGTGGGTTGGCGGCGTATACGCCGTTTGATCAGATTGATAAGGCGCCGGAGGAGAAGGCTCG
>JBMOFX010000195.1:0-5405 GCA_049318665.1 Ilumatobacteraceae bacterium
GTGTCGTTGAAGTCGTACTTGGCCATGAAGCTCACCGAGCGCCCGTTGAGATGAGCGATCTCCTTCGCGCCCGTCTTGTAGACACTGTTCCGATCGGCCATCTCGACGGCTGTGGTGTAGTCGAGGTTGATCTCGTGCTGACCGCGGCCGGCCTCGCCTTTGGAGAACTCGACGGGGACGCCAGCCGCCTCGAGGCCACGACGAATCTGACCGAGGATGTACTCGTCCTTGGTGGTCTGGAGGATGTGGTAGTCCTCAACCCAGGGCGAGTGCGGTTGCAGACCGCGGTAGCCCTTCGCGTGAGCCTCGTCGTAGGTGTCCTTGAACAGGTAGAACTCGATCTCGCTGGCCACCATCGGGAGGAACCCGAGTTCGGCCGCCGCTTCCACCTGCCGTTGCAGGATCGTGCGTGGTGCCACCTCGATGAGGTCGCCGGTGGCCACGTGGTGCAGATCACACATCACCATGGCCGTCTTCTCCACCCACGGGATGATCCGGATGGTGTTCCAATCGGCTCGAGCGAGCATGTCGCCGTAGCCCTGGTCGTAGCTTGCGAATCGATATCCGGCGACCGGGGTGTTGTCGATATCGCACGCGATGAGGTAGTCGCAGTTCTCGGTGCCGTCATCGGCCACCTGTTGAAGGAAGAACCGACCGGTTGTCCGCTTGCCGACGAGCCGTCCCTGCAGATCGGGGAACACCATCAGCACAGTGTCGATCTCACCGCTACCGATGCGGGCGGCGAGTTCGTCGCGGGTGACGTGAACGCGTTGGGGCATAGGCAGCGACTGTAGATCGCTGAAGGTCAGGCCTTCTTCTTTGCCGGTTCCTTCGCGGGCTTGAGCACACCCTTGGCGAGTGCCTCGTCGAGGTACTTCTCGGCCTCTTCGGCACTCACCTTCAACGCGGGTGCGATCTCGCTGATGAGGTTGATACGCGCACGGTCGTACATCGTCCGCTCCGCAGCAGACAGCGATGCATCGCGATTGCGAGCGGCGAGGTTTCGGACCACTTCGGCGACCTGGTACACGTCGCCGCTCTTCAACTTCTCCTGGTGGTTCTTGAAACGACGGCTCCAGTTGGAGGGCACACGAGGGTCGGCCTTCGACAGCACTGCCACAAGATCTTCGAGTTCGTCGCTCGACACCGGCGGGCGGACACCGACCTCGGATGCCTTCAGGGTGGGCACCGACAGCGTCATTTCGTTGATGACCGTCTTCAACACGAGGTATTCCTGCGTGGAGCCGAACATCTCGATCTTCTTCGTCCCCATGACGATGCACGCACCGTGCTGGGGGTAGATGACGGTTTCGCCCTTCTTGAACTTCACTCGGGACCTCGTAGGCGGCTGGCGGTCGGGCGAGAGATACCCAACTCGGCTTCGGCCGTCACAGGGTAGGGCGTTCGGGCGTCAATCACTCACTGTTCGGTGCGTTGCACCAGCGTGGCGGTGACGGTGACCGTCTTGCCGTCGCGCAAGATACCCAGTTCGAGCGAGTCACCGGGCTGTGCGCTGCGGATCTCGGCGATGAGACCACCCTGGCCTCCGACCGGCCGGCCGTTCACCGACACCACCACGTCACCCGTGACGATCCCGGCGTCGGCAGCGGGGCTGTCGGCCGACACCTCGTCGATCAACGCGCCGGCGCCACCATCGGTGCGGTCGAGGATCGTGACGCCGAGGAAACCCTCGGCGAGCGCCTCACCGCGCGCACTGGCGCGCAGCGCCTCGATCCGGTCGATGAGCGTGCGTGCCGAGATCGAGAAGCCGACGTTGGTAGCTGCGCGGCCGGAGTTGCTCCTTGCGACGGCGGTGTTGATGCCGACCACCTGCCCGCTTGCGTTGACGAGCGGGCCGCCGGAGTTGCCCGATGAGATCGCGGCATCGGTCTGCAGCAGACCGCCGAGCGCGCCTTCGTCGACGACGAGCGTGCGATCGAGTGCCGACACCACCCCGGTGGTCACGCTCGGACCGCCGTCGAGCGCCAATGCGTAGCCGATCGCCACCACGGGCTGACCGACGCGGATGTCGTCGGGGTCGGCGATCGTCGCTGCGGCCAGGCCAGTGGTGTCGACGCGCAGCAAGGCGAGGTCTTGGGCGGGGTCTGACGCGAGCAGTTCAGCCGGTCGCGGTTCGGTCTCGCCCGAGAGTCGAACCTTGAGGGTGTCGGCATCGGCCACCACGTGAGCATTCGTCACGATCTCACCGTCGGCCGTGAGGATCACCCCGCTGCCGACTGCCCCCACCTGACCATCGACCAACGCCACGACCGTCACGACGCTCGGACCGACGGTGGCCGCGACGTTGCCGACGTCGAGCGATGCCGACTCGACCCCGGTCGACAGGTTGGGGTCGGCGACCCTGATCGGCGAGGCGCTCGGACCGTACGACGGGCCGTCGTTGGAGACAGCCGCACCGATCAGCCCTCCAGCCAGGCCTGCGGTCAGCGCGATGGCAGCGGCACCGACCACCAGCGGCCAGCGGCGCTGCGACGAACGGCCACCTTCGTCGTCATGCCTCGGCGGCGGAGGGGTCGGGGGAGGGAACGCGGACGACATCGACGGCCAAGAAGGTGAAGGCTCCATACCGAGAGTATGGAGCCGCCACAGCCAGCGGATGCATGCAGCGCCCCCGGAGAGACTCGAACTCCCAACCAACGGGGTAGAAACCCGCTGCTCTATCCATTGAGCTACGGAGGCGGACGGCGACAGCCTACGCGTCGGCCAACAGCTCACGGCGGAGCAGGTCGAGCGCCGTGATCACGCTCATCTGGCGCATTTGGTCGCGCTGGCCGGGAAGCCGAAACGTGCGGGTGACGGTGCGATTCGGCAGCGCGACGCCCACGCACAGCGTGCCCACGGGCATGCCGTTCTGCTCGGTCGGGCCAGCGACGCCGGTGAGCGAGATACCGACGTCGCTCCCGAGGAGGCGTCGAACTCCCTCGGCCATCTGCTGCGCGGTCTGCTCGTTGACGACCGGGCCGCGGTCGACGCCGAGCAGATCGAACTTGACCTCGCTGTCGTAGCTCACGATCGCGCCGACCAACGTGGCACTCACCCCTGCGACGTCGACCAGACGTGACGTGACCGCACCACCGGTGACCGACTCGGCGATCGCCAGCGTGTACTCCCGCGCTCGGAGGAGATCGACCACGACCCGCTCCATCGTGTGGTCGTCGACCCCGAACACCTGCAGCCCGATGATCGAGCGAATCCGCTCCTCGATCGGCTCGATGAGGGCGAGCGCCGCATCGGACGTCGCCGCCTTCGCCGTGATGCGCACCTTGATCCCCTCCCAACCGCTGGCGAGAAACGCGAGCGTCGGGGTGCCCGCCGCCTCCAGGTCGTCGATCACCGGCTGGAGTCGCTCGTTGAGCCCCGACTCGCTCTCACCCCACGTGCGCAGCACGCGGCTGACGATGACGGCCGGGTCGCCGCCGCGGCGCGCCAGGTCGGGTAGTACCGCGCGTTCGAGCATGTCCTTCATCTCGTGCGGGACGCCCGGTACCGCATAGACGACCTTCTCGACACCGTTCACCCAAACCGGGCAGATCAAGCCCGGCGCAGTGCCTCTCGTCTGAGCGATCACCGACGCACCCTCGGGCACGAGTGCCTGGCGGAGGTTGTTCTCCGGCATCGTGCGGTTGCGGCTGGCGAACAACCCGCGAATCGTGTCGGCCACTGCGTCGTCGTGACGGAGGTCGACACCCATGACGGCTGCGATCGCTTCGCGAGTGATGTCGTCGTGCGTCGGCCCGAGCCCACCGCACACCACGACCGCATCGGCGTCGGCGAGAACGCTGCGCAATACGGACTCCATGCGAGCAAGGTTGTCGCCCACCTTCACCTGGAGCAGCGAGTCGATGCCGTTCGCGGCGAGTCGCTCACCGATGTAGGACGAGTTGGTGTCGATGATCTGCCCGAGCAGCAGCTCAGTGCCGATGGCAACAACATCGCATCGCATCAGGCCACCTGGGTGAGGTCGCCCGCACCGTTTCTGGCACGGGCACGCCACAGGTACTGCGAGCCGCTGATCAACGCAAGCACCACCGACACCCACAGCAAGCCGTTCCACAACCACTTCGCATCGACCGCCGTGAGCGGCAGGATCGCGAAACCGACCGACAGCTGTTGCGTCACGGTCTTCCACTTCGCGATCTTGCTGGCCGGCACGCTGACCCCTTTGGCGCCCACGAACGTGCGGTAGAGGCTGATGCCGATCTCGCGCGCCGCAATGATGATCACCGGCACGATCCAGTACACGTTGCGACTCACGAGTGTGAACATGGCGCCCAGCACGAGCACCTTGTCGGCGAGCGGGTCGAGGAACGTGCCGAGGTTGGTGACCCCGTGGCGACGTGCGAGGTAGCCATCGATGCCGTCACTCGAACACAGGATGAGCCACAGGAACGACGCCACCCACGCTCCCCCACCGCCCGGGGTTTCCGGGATCAGCCAGAACATCAGCGGCGCGATGAGCACGCGCCCGACGGTGACGAGGTTCGCCCACGTCGCGATGGCAGACGGATCGACAGCCATCGGCTACGCCTCGGCCGCGGTGGCGATCAGGTCGGGCCCCATCGCGTCAACGATATGCACGTCGACGAAACTGCCCGGAATCAGGTGGTCGGGCACCTCGATGATGCCGTCGATCTCGGGGGCCTCGCGGTGGCTGCGGGCGGTGCCGGGCTCGTCGACAAGGACTCGAGTGGTGGTACCGATGAGCGCGTCGCGGCGGCGGGCGGTGATGTCGTCCTGCAACTCGCGCAGCTCGGCCAGCCGCTGCCCCATCAGCCCGCGATCGACTGCGCCGGGCAGTTCGTAGGCGTGCGTACCTTCCTCGGGCGAGTAGGCGAAGAAGCCGCACCAGTCGAGCTCGGCTTCCTCGACGAACTGCAAGAGCTGGTCGTGGTCTTCCTCCGTCTCGCCCGGGTAGCCGACGATGAAGTTGCTGCGGAACGCCGCCTCGGGCTCACGCTCGCGGATGTCGGCAATGCGTCGAAGGAACCGGTCGCCATCGCCCCAGCGCCGCATCAAGCGCAACAGCGGCTTGCTGACGTGCTGCAACGAGAGGTCGAAATACGGCACACCGGTCCGGCAGATCGCGTCGATCAGCTCGTCGGTGAGGTCGCTCGGGTAGAGGTAGAGCAGTCGCACCCAGTCGGTGCGTGCCGCCACCGCATCGACGAGTGGGACGATCGAGCCGGCACCGAGCTCGTCGGGCCGGTCCTTGCCGAAACTCGCGAGGTCTTGCGCGACGAGGATGATCTCCCGGGCCTGCAGCTCGTCGACCTCGCGCAGGATCGAGTCGATGTCGCGGCTTCGCTGCGGTCCGCGGAACGACGGGATCGCGCAGAACCCGCACGAGCGATCGCAGCCCTCGGCGATCTTCACGTACGCCCACG
>JBMOFX010000196.1:0-5395 GCA_049318665.1 Ilumatobacteraceae bacterium
ACCTGATCGGTGGCGGGCTTGAGGTAGTAGAAGATGTCCTGGAAGTCGATGTCGGGCATGTTGACGGCGAACCACGGCGCCATCTCCTTGCGCTCGAACATCGCGAGGCTGCGCAGACGGTGCTTGGTCATCCAGGCCGGTTCGCCCTTCCACCACGAGATCTGCTCGACCACACCCTTGTTCAGACCCTTGACGGGGTTGAAGGCGTACTCGACCTCGTCGCTCCAACCGAGGCTGTACTTGCTGAGGTCCAGATCGAACGAGGTCATGAGCTGCTCCCGGGGAGGTGCGCTGGCGGAATTACCACTACCGGCATAGTAACAATTCGACTTGGGACTCGCACCTCCGCCGCCAAGAGTCCGGTTCCCGCTAGAAACGTGGGCCATGCACTGCGGATCACCGGCGCGTCGCCATCGCACGTTCGTTGCGGCAGTGATCGCAACGCTGCTGTCGATGATGGTCGTGCTGAGTCCGCATGCCGACCGCGTCGCCTTGGCCGCCACCGAGGGGTTGGCCGTGTCGTCGGCGACTACCTACGTCGTCGACGCCGACGCCGGCATCGTGCGCGTGTCCGCCACGTTGACGCTCACCAACACCACGGTCGACACCAACTCGAACGGATCGGTGCGACGGCTGTACTACACCGGCTTCTCCTACCCCGCGCCACTCGGCACCGCGAACGAGTCGGCGGTCACGGCGAGCGGCGCGCCCGTACCGCTCGACGTCAACACGAGCGGCGACGGCGACCGCTACGTGGTGTTCAAACTCTCGTTCCCGGCCCCGTTGTTCAGCGGTGACGCCCTCCGAATCACCGTCACCTACGACGTCGTCGGCCTGCCGCCACGCAGTGACGACCCGGCGAGAGTGAACCCGGCCTACTTCGCGTTCGTTGCGTATGGCCCCGGCGACCCGGGCAAGGCGTCGATACGCGTGGAGATCCCGTCCGGTCTCGTGGTCGACACCTTTGGCGGCGATGCGGTCACCACCGTCGAGGGCGGCACGACCATCATCACCGCCGACGCAATCGGCGACCCGCCGAACTACACGTTGTTCGTCACCGCACGCAACGACAGCCGACTCGAGCCGACGTCGCTCACCGCCGACAGCGGAGCATCGTTCACCATCAGCGGCTGGCCGGGCGATACCGAGTGGCGAGCGTTCGTCCAGGAGCAGATCACCACCGGCCTCCCGCAGCTCACCAAACTCATCGGACGCCCCTGGCCGATCACCGAGCCGGTGCTGATCCGCGAGGCAGTGACCCCCTACCTCTACGGCTACGCGGGCTGGTTCAGCGCGGCGAGCAACGAACTCGAGATCGGCGAGAACCTCGACGCCGACACGGTGCTCCACGAACTGTCACACGCCTGGTTCAACACCACCTGGTTCGACGATCGCTGGGTGAACGAAGGCCTGGCGCAGGTGTATTCGAACGCCACCCTTGCCGCGCTCGGTCAGCCCGGCGCGGCACCGACACAACCGATCGCCGACAGTCCTGCTGCCGTCACGCTCCTCGATTGGGGCGACCCCAAGCTCGACTCAGGCGCCGACGACACCGAGACCTACGGCTACAACGCGTCCTACTGGCTGATCCAACAGCTCGTGGACGAGATCGGCGTGGACGGGATGGCCGATGTGTTCCGCACCGTCGACGAGTCGACCACCGCGTACGTCGGCGACGGACCAGCCGAGAAGGTCACCGGCGGCACGGACTGGAGACGGTTCCTCGACGTCGCGCAGCAGATCGGCGGATCCACGAACATCGAGCCGCTCATGGCCGACTTCGTGCTCCGCCTCGGCGACAAGGAACTTCTGCCCACACGAACCGTCGCCCGCTCGCACTACGCCGACCTCGTGGCCGCAGGCAACGGCTGGTCGGCGCCGCGCGTGATTCGCGACGACATGGCGGCATGGAACTTCGGCGACGCGAGCACCGGCATCGACACTGCACAGGAGATCCTCGGCGTGCGCACCACGCTCACCGAGCGCGGCACGGCACTCGGCCTCGATCTCACGTCGCGACTCGAAGCACCGTACGAGTCGGCCACCGATCTCGACACCGTCCTCGACTCGGCGAACGCCACGGCCGAGGTAGCCGACCTGGTGATCCGAGCCGACAACGGAGCCCGGGCCGAACCCAGCCTGCTCGAGCGGCTCGGCCTGGTCGGTGCCGACATCGACCGCGACGTCGATGCCGCTCGCGCCGCGCTCGAAGCCGACGACGAAGCCGCGGCGACGATGTTCGCAACTCGTGCGCTCGACACGCGGGTCAACGCAGAAACCGCCGGTACCCGCCGGCTCGTCGTCGCCATCGGAGCGTCGGCATTGCTTGCGTTGATCGTGATCGGACTCACCACGATCATCAAGCGGCGACGGGGCGACGACGACAGCGACAACGACCGTCCCGGCCCGGGCGACCCGGCGTACTGGTCGTGGGATCCGCCGACCCTGGAGACGGCCGTCAGGCCGCCGACACCCGATCCATCTCGATGAAGATGCACTCGCCCGGGCACGCGAGCGCCGAATCGATGACCGCTTGCTCGGCACGTGCAGGCACCCACGCAAGACTGCCGGACCCGCCAGGATCGTTGAGAGCGACACCCTCTTCCGCGACGTAGGCGATGCCATCCTCGAGTTGCACGAACACATCGGGTGCATGATCGAGGCAGAGCCCGTCCCCGGTGCAGAGGTCTTGGTCGATCCACACTCGCATGAGACGGGGACCATACCCGTGGTTCGGCGGGCTCGTCGTGGCGGGCACCGTTACGCTCGTCACCGTGCCGGATGCGACCGAGACCCCGCCCACCCCACCCATCGCCAAGCAGGTTGCCCACGTGTGGCATCGCCCCACAGGCGACGCGACGGATCCGTGGGCCTGGCTCCGAGATCGAGACGACCCCGACACGGTGGCGTATCTCCGTGCCGAGAACACCTACACCGAGTCGTGGTTCGCACCGCACGCCGACCTGACCGAAACGCTGTTCCAGGAACTGCGATCGCGCGTCCAAGAGACCGATGAGGCCGTGCCCGTCCGCAAGGACGCCTGGTGGTACACGGCACGCACCGTCGAGGGACTCAGCTACATGATCCACTGCCGGGGCACCACCCGTGAGGCGGCCACCGAGCACGTCCTCCTCGACGAGAACGCCGAGGCCGACGGCCACGAGTACTTCTCGCTCGGTGTGTTCGATGTGAGTCCCGGTCATCACCTCCTCGCGTGGAGCAGCGACACCGACGGCAGCGAGGAGTACAGGTTGCGCTTCCGCGACCTCCGCACGGGCGTCGACCTCGACGACACCATCGAGGGCACCTCATCGTGGGGTGGGTCCGCATGGTCGGCCGACGGCGCGTGGTTCTTCTACGCAAAGCCGGACGACCAGATGCGGCCGCACCAGGTGTGGCGGCACCGAATCGGCACACCGCAGACTGACGACGTCCTCGTGCTCCACGAACCCGACGAGCGCTTCTATCTCGGCTGCGATCTCAGCCGGAGCGGCGACTGGATCCTGTTCGAGAGTTCGAGCAAGCAGACGGCGGAGGCGTGGATCCTCGATGCGCACGAGCCGACCGGCGAGCCGCGCTCGGTTCGTGGCCGTACCGAGGGGGTCGAGTACGGCATCGATCACTGGGGTGATCGCTTCATCGTGCTCACCAACCTCGACGCCGAGGACTTCAGGGTGATGACAGCGCCACTCGACAACCCGGGCGAGTGGACCGAGCTCCTCCCCCACGTGCCGGGGCAACGGATCACCGCCGCCGAGCCGTTCGCCGGACATCTCGTGGTGCATGAGTGGGCCGACGCCCAGCAGCGCCTGCGGATCCTGCGACGCAGCGGCGAGGTGGAGGTGCTCGACGTCGGCGCCGAACCGCACGAGCTCGAGCTCGATGCGAATCCCGAGTGGCTCGCAACCACGTTGCGTTACGGATATCAGTCGTTCACGACACCGGCGTCGATCTTCGAGCGCGACCTCGTCGCCGAAACCACGACGCTGCTGAAGCAGACGCCCGTTCCCAACGTCGACCTCACGCGCTACGTGGCGTCGCGCGAGTGGGCCACATCGGCCGACGGCACCCTCGTGCCGGTCGACATCGTGCGCGCTCGCGACGTCGCGCCCGACGGCACGGCCCCCACGCTCGTCTACGGCTACGGCAGCTACGAGGTCTCCATTCCACCGTGGTTCAGCGTGGGGCGGTTGTCGCTGCTCGATCGTGGCTGGACCTGGGCGTTGGTGCACCCGCGTGGCGGCGGCGAACTCGGCCGACGCTGGTACAACGACGGCAAGCTCACCACGAAACAGAACACCTTCGACGACACGATCGCCAGCGTCGAGCACCTCGTGACGAACGGGTGGGCGCAGCCGGGCCACATTGCGATCCGCGGCGGCAGTGCCGGAGGACTGCTCGTGGGCGCATGCATGACGCAGCGGCCCGACCTGTTCCGCTCGGTCGTGGCGGAAGTGCCGTTTGTCGATGTCGTGTCCACGATGAGCGACCCGACGCTGCCGCTCACGGTGACGGAGTGGGAGGAGTGGGGCGACCCGCGCTCGGAGCCGTGGGCGAGCTACATGCTCAGCTACTCGCCCTACGACAACACGGTCGCGGCCGACTACCCGGCCTTGTACATCACGGCCGGCCTCAACGACCCGCGAGTCAGCTACCACGAGCCGGCCAAGTGGTGCGCCAAGTTGCGCGCGGTACGAACCAACGACGCGCCGCTGCTGATGAAGACCGAGCTGGGTGCAGGACACGGTGGTCCGAGCGGCCGCTACGACCGTTGGCGCGACGAGGCCCTCGTCACGACGTTCCTGATCGCCATCGATTCGACCGACTGAGCCCAGCCACGATCGGGGCGCGGCCCACGCGGGCTACGCGGCGAACACCGCGACGAGCCCGATGGCGATCAACACCGCGTTGCGGGCGACGTGCTGCCACCCGAGGGGCGCTGCGCTCCACGCCCCGAAGCACGCGCAGGCCGGGCGACGACCGAGCAGCAGCAACCGGACGATCAGCGCGGTCATCGCGACGAGGGTGAGCACGGCCGCGAGTGCCGGCATCGGCCGCCACACCATCACGATGCAGCACGCACCCACCGCGAGCTCCCACCACGGCACTACGCGCGCCATCGCGAGCGACACACCCATGCCGCTTGCCTGCTCCGGCCACGACCGTCCGCTCGCCACCTTCGCGGCGCCGGCGATCACGAACACCACCCCGAGCGCGACGGTCGCGGCAGTCGCGACGGCGCTCACAGTTCGAGGACGAGGCCCTCGCGCGCGACGACCACGTCGAGACCTGCGTGTGCGCCGAGTTCGGCAGCGCAACGGCCGATCGACTCGACGGCGTCGTCGTTGCGAACCGGGTCGTGGTGAAACAGCGCCAGCTGCCGCACCCCGGCATG
>JBMOFX010000197.1:0-5393 GCA_049318665.1 Ilumatobacteraceae bacterium
GCCGACGAGGTGCAGGGCGGGCACGGCCGGACCGGTGAGGCGATGTGGTCGTTCGAGCGGTTCGGCATCGAGCCCGACATCGTGACGCTCGGTAAGCCGATGGGGAATGGCCATCCCGTCGCCGCGCTCATCACACGGCGCGACATCGCCGAGCGAATGGCCGCGCACACCGTGTTCTTCTCCACCTTCGGCGGCAATCAGGTGTCGGTCGCAGCGGCGCACGCAGTGCTCGACGTGCTCGACGACGAGCGCGTGCTGCCACGAGTCGTCGTTGCCGGTGAGGCGCTACGCCACGAGATCCGTACCGCGTCCAACGGGTTCGATCGCGTGGGCGACGTGCGCGGTGTCGGCCTCGCGAACGCGATCGAGATGGTGCAGGATCCCTCGACCAAGGAGCCCGACCCTGCGGCAGCGCGTGCACTTCGCAACGCGCTACGCCACCACGGAGCTCTCGTCGGCACCACCGGCCGTGCCGGCAACGTGCTGAAGGTGCGCCCGCCGCTCGCCTTCACCGAGGCACACGCACCGCTCTTCGGTGACGCGCTGCGGCACGCACTCGCCGACGTGGTCGGCTGATCAGGCGCTGAGCTCGAGCGCGGTGAGGCCGCGCAGCACGAACGTCGGGTGGTACGTCGGCTCGTCAGCGAGCTCGACATGCGCGAAGCGGCTGGCGAGTTGCGCGACCGACACCTCGAGTTCGAGCCGCGCAAGAGGCGCTCCGATGCAGAAGTGGATGCCACCACCGAAGCCGACGTGTGCCGTGTCACCGCGGCCGGCATCGAACACCTCGGGCCGGTCGAAGCGGCGCGGGTCTCGGTTGGCGCTGCCGAAGAGCATCGCGACTTCGGCGCCGAGTGGGATCTCGTGCCCGGCGATCACCACGTCACGCTCGAGCACCCAACGCTCGAACAGCTGCAGCGGCGCGTCCCACCGGATCATGTCTTCGATCGCGGTCCGCGGCGCCACCTCGCCACTCGTCACCCGCTCCCATTGTTCGCGATGCAACAACATCGCCCGCATCCCGTTGGCGAGTGAGTTGACCGTCGCTTCGTGACCGGCCTCGAGCAGCACCATCGCCGTCGACGTGATCTCGGCCTCGGTGAGGGTGTCGCCCTGATCCTCCACCGCGACGAGCTCGCTGATCAATGAACCGTCGGGTGTGGCTCGCTTGGCAGCGATGAGCGAACGGGTGTAGTCGATGAACTCACCTGCTGCTGCGTTGGCCGCCACCTGCGCGGCGTGCGGGGTGTTGAGCTCGTACATCTTCACGATCGCGTGTGACCAGTCGAGGAGCAGCTGGGTGTCGGCGCGAGGCACGCCGAGCATGCTGCAGATCACCGCGACCGAGAACGGCTGCGCGTAGTCGGCGATGAGGTCGAACTGGCCGCGATCCGCGCAGGTGTCGAGGAGTTCCGTTGCCACGTGTTCGATGCGCGGGCGAAGCGCGTCGACCGCGCGCGGCGTGAACACCTTCGTCACCAAACGTCGTAGCCGCGTGTGATCAGGCGGCTCCAGTGACAGCAGCGACCAGGCTTCGTGCTCGTGGAACCGGCTCCAGCGCGGGTCGGGCTCAGGCCGGCCGAGCTCCTCGTGCGTGTAGCGGTGTGTGTAGCCGCGCCCCATCCGGCGATCGCGCAGGGCTTCGTGCACCTCGGCGTAGCGGGTGAGCACCCACTGGTTCGAGCGATGATCGTGGAAGATCGGCGTGGCCTCACGGAGCGCATCGAGCACGGGGTACGGCCACTGGATGAACGCCGGGTCGTTCACGTCGTAGGCGGCGATGAGGTCGTCGAGGTCGCTCACGATCGTCAGTCTGCGCTCGTCGGCCATCGTGCGTGCAACACGGGCGGCTTGCGGAAGATCACGCCGGTGGCGATCGGTGGACTGTCGAGCGTGATGCCCGGCAGCAGATCGAGCACCGCCTCGAGCGCGGCGCGCGCTTCCATGCGCGCGAGTTGCGCGCCGATGCACGCGTGCGGGCCCTGTGCGAACGCGAGGTGCGTGCGGGCGTTGCTGCGCGAGATGTCGAACTCGTCGGGCCGTTCGTACACGGCCGGGTCTCGGTTGGCAGCGGCGAGCGACACGATGACGAGATCACCCGCAGCGATCCGCACACCGGCCACGTCGACGTCGCGGGTCGCATAGCGGTCGACGCGCGCGGCCGCCGGTTCGAGGCGGAGCGATTCCTCCACCGCCGCGTCGAGCAACGATCGATCGGCGCGGATGGCAGCGAGCGCGTCCGGCGCGCCGAGTACGTGGCCGAGCAGCGACGTGGTCATCCCCTCGCTCGTCTCGATCCCGCCGAACAGGAACACCGCTGCATTCGCCACCACGGCGCGATCGTCGAGCGACGCGCTCACCTCGTGCAGCACGGAATCGTCGTGTCGGGCCGCGGCGCGCAACGCCGCTCCGAGCGACCGATACGCGTCGCTTGCGTCCGACGGCACCGGTTTGCCGGACGACACCTGCCCGACCGCATCGACGATGGCGTCGTACCAGCCGAGGAGTTGCGCGGGGTCGAGTTCGTCGAGCCCGAGCGATCGGGCGACCACCGCCACGGCGAGGGGACCGGCCAGCTGACGACGCAACTCAGCGTGGCCAATGGGTCGCAGATGCTCGACCAGTGCCCGGGCGAGTTCGGGGATCGCGTCGCCATGGCGACGAGTCACCTCCGCGGGCCGAAACGCCGCCGCGAACGGGTCGCGGTGACGTTGGTGCTCGATGCCGTCGAGCGACAGCATGCTGGGCCCGATCACCTGTGCGGTCGAGAACCGTGGGTCGTCGACGGTGAAGGTCTGGGCGTCGCGCATCACGCTCACCGCAAGGTCTCTGGTGAGCACCACCCAGCCGTCGAGGGCATCCACCCACGCGATCGGCGCCTTCGCGCGCAGCCGTGCCAGCACCTCGTGATGTGCGAGATCGAGCTCGTCGAGCGAGATCTCGCCGGCCATCAGGTGCCGGCAACCGCGTCGATCGACGCCGTCAAGGTGCTGACGAGTTGGTCGAGTTCGCCGTCGGTGACGACGAATGGCGGCGCCACCATCACGGCGCTCGGCACCGGCCCCGAGCCGGCGGGATACACCCACAGATCGCGCTCCAGCGCCTCGGCGACCACGGCGTCCTTGCTGATCGTGAGCTCGATGCCGAAGAACAGCCCGCGACCACGGATGTCGACCACGGCCGGGTGATCGCCGAGCGCAGCCCGGAGCCGTGCGCCGAGCACGTCACCCATCACACGTGACCGCTCGACGAGTTCCTCACGCTCGAGAATGTCGAGCACCGTCAGCGCGGCAGCGCATGCCGGATCGTTGCCGGTGAACGTGAAGTACATGAAGCCGGAATCGCGCAGCACCTCTGCCACCTCGCCGCGCGCCGCCACCGCGCCCAGCGGCACGTAGCCGCCGCCGAGACCCTTGCCGCCGACGAGCACGTCGGGTTCGATCGGGAAGTGCTCGTGGCCGAACTTGGTGCCGGTGCGTCCGTAGCCGGTCATCACCTCGTCGACGATCAGCAGGACGTCGTGCTCCTTGCACAGCCGGGTGACCGTCCGCCAGTACTCATCGCTGGCGGTGAGACAGGCGCCGGCTGCGCCGGTGATCGGCTCGGCGATGAACCCTGCGATCGTGCGGGGGTCTTCCTCCTCGAAGCGGCGGACGAGCTCGTCGACGTCGTCCCACGGCACCTTGGGGAACGGCATCAGCAGCGGCTCGTAGCCGGCCTGGCGGGTGAGGTGGCTCGCCACCGCGATGGTCCCGATCGTCATCCCGTGATAGCTGGGATGGCGGCCGATCACCTTCCACCGATCGGGTCGGCCTTTCGCGAGCTGGTAGGCCCGAGCGAGCCGTAGGGCCGAGTCGGTGCTCTCGCTGCCGCCGCTGGTGAAGAAGACGTTGGTGAATCCGTCGGGCAGCCAGCGCTCGACGAGTCGTTCGATGAGGGCCAGCCGCCACGGCGTCGGCCACAGCGGCACCACGTAGCCGCCGGCGGCCATGGCGTCACGCGTTGCGTCCGCTACTTCTTCGCGTCCCCACCCGATGTTCCCGACGATCGCACCGCCGGCGCCGTCGAGGATGCGGCGTCCGTCGGCCGTGTGCAGGAAGCAACCGTGTGCTCCGACGATCGTGGGATACGGGGCGGTGCTCGGCGCGAACGCGTACCGGGCCATGTCGGAGGTTGGGGTGGGGGTGGACATCACCGCCGAGTCTCGCGCATCGGTCTGCGTCGCCCACCGTGACCGAGTGTTTCCGCGCGCGACGGGTGCACCAGCGCACTCGGGTGTGCACAGGCGACTCGGTTGGCGGCCAGGGACTCGGGTGGCGGTGTGGGACTCGGGTGGTGGTGTGGGAGCCTGCGGGGGTGGAGGAGTTCGGGGGTGCGACGTTCGTGGGGGATGCGGACGATGTGCGGCTCGACCCGTATCGCGCGTTGCGGGCGCGGGAGAGCACCGACGTGCTGTGGGCCGAAGGGCCGACGGTGGTGCAGCGGCTGATCGCATCCCGGCTCACCATCCGGTCGGTGCTGCTCACCCCGTCTGCGGCCGAGCGGCTCGCCGACGACCTGGTGGGTGTCGACGCACCGGTGTTCGTCGCACCTCAGGCGATCGTGAACGAGGTGATCGGGTTCGACTTGCACCGCGGCGCGATGGCCGTCGCTGATCGACCGAACCTCGCGACGCTCGACGAGGTGATGGCCGCACCCGCCCGCACGCTGGTCGTGCTCGAAGGTGTGAACGACCCCGTGAACCTCGGTGCGATCGCTCGATCGGTACGCGGCCTCGGCGGCGATGCACTCGTGCTCGACCCCACGTCAGCCGACCCCTACTACCGACGCAGCGTCCGCGTCTCGATGGGCGAGATCCTCCATCTCCCCGTCGCCCGCGCCCCGCTCACCGACGCGCTCGACCGGCTCGTGGCCGCGGGATGGCAGGTGTGGGCACTCACACCGAGGCCAGACGCGACCGATCTGCGCGACCTCGTCCGCGCCGGCCGACCCGCAAAGGTGGCGCTGGTGCTCGGCGCCGAGGGGCCTGGTCTGACCGAACGGGTCCTCGCCGTGCACACCAACGTCCGCATCCCGATCAATCCGGATGTCGACTCGCTCAACGTCGGCCACGCCGTCACCGCCGCGCTGGCACTATTGATCTGATCAATACTCTGGCGTACGGTGTGCACGTCGAACACCGGGAGGCTGGCATGAAGGTCGGAGCGTTCTTCTTCGGAGGCGTCGAGATGTCGGATGCAGGCGCGGGCGCGCCGGCTCCGATGGATCGTCGGTTCTCCAACGAGCAGATGTGGGAAGCCACGCAGCAGTACGTCGACGCGGCGATCGAGGCCGACCGGCTCGGCTACGACAGCTTCTGGACCACCGAGCACCACTTCCAGTACGAGGGCTAC
>JBMOFX010000198.1:0-5357 GCA_049318665.1 Ilumatobacteraceae bacterium
AAAGTGCGGCGAGGCGTCAACGAAGTGATCGCCACCATCATGTTGAACTACATCGCGCTGTCGGTGATCCAGTGGCTGTTCGACAACTACTTCCGCGACGACTCGGTCGACGGCCTCAACGTGAAGACCAAGCTCATCCCCGAGTCGGGCTGGATGCCCGACATCGTCGCCAGCCGACTCAACGGGATGTTCATCGTCGCGCTGGTGGTCGTTGCGGCCTACTGGGTGATCGTTTTCAAGAGCCGGTTCGGCTACCGCCTCCGAGCCTCTGGACTGAACGGGGTGGCCGCTCGCACTGCTGGCATCAGTTCGGGCCGGATGATCGTCTCAGCGCTGCTGATCTCCGGTGCCGTGGCGGGTCTCGTCGCGATGCCCTCCGTGCTCGGTGAGATCCACGCCTACGGGCAGGGCGTCACGGAGGGTCTCGGGTTCGCTGGCATTGCGGTCGCGCTGCTGGGTCGCAACAGCCCCATCGGCATCGTCATCGCCGCCCTCCTGTTCGGGTTCCTCGACTCGACTGCCGCCGCGTTGCAGCTCGAGGAAGTGCCGAACTCGATCGTGAAGGTGATGCAGGCGATCATCGTGCTGACCGTCGTGATCGTGAACGAGGCCACCACGAGACGGATGAACCGACGCACCGTCAATCGAACAGCCAAACAGCTCGAAGCAACAGCGTCCGTCGGCCCGGCGACGGTGGCGGCATGAGCACCACCTTGCAACCGTCACCCGATCTCATGGCCGGGCCCGCGCAGCGCGGTGGGATCATCGCGATCATCAATCGCACGCCAGCCACGCGCACCCTCACCGCGGGCGTGATCGTGCTCGCACTGCTGTCACTCACCCGCGTGATCAGCGGCGCCGACGACCTCACGTCATCGGGCACCATGTCGACCACGATCCGCCTCGCCATCCCGATCCTGCTCGCCGGCCTCGCCGGCCTGTATGCCGAGCGCGTCGGTGTGCTCAACATCGGTATCGAGGGCATGATGATCCTCGGCACCTGGTTCGGTGGTTTCGGCGCCTGGATGTACGGCCCGTGGATCGGCCTTCTCCTGGGTGTGCTCGGGGGCATGGCGGGCGGGTTCATCCACGCCGTCGCCACGGTCAAGTTCAACGTCGACCACGTCATCTCCGGTGTGGTGATGAACCTCTTCGCCTTCAACGCCATGCGCTACCTGAGCGACCTGGTGTTCACGGGCGAAGAAGGCGGCGGCATCAGCCAGTCGCCCGCGCAGACGTCGGCGATACCGACGTTCTCCGTACCGTTCCTCGCCGGCGGCACCATCGGCGGATGGAAATCGCCCGACATCCTCGGCTGGCTCGAGAACCGGCACTGGTTCTTCATCGGCGACCTGGCGGGCCTGCTCCGAGGCGTGGTCCTCGGCCTGTCGTGGGCAAGCGCGATCGCACTTGCGCTCGTGCCGCTGTCGGCCTGGCTCCTCTGGCGGACACGTTTCGGCCTCCGGCTCCGGTCGTCGGGTGAGGCGCCTGACGCAGCCGAGAGCCTCGGCGTGAAGGTGACGCGCGTGCGATACGGCGGCCTGCTGATCAGCGGTGGGATGGCCGGGTTCAGCGGCGCCTACTTGGCGATCGTTCCGTTCAATGCCTATCGCCAGGGGCAGACCGCTGGCCGTGGATTCATCGGGCTCGCCACGATGATCTTCGGGAACTGGATGCCGACCGGCGTGCTCGGTGGTGCCCTGCTGTTCGGCTGGACGGACGCCCTGAAACTGCGCAAGAGCGACAGCATCACGGCGCTGTTCCTCTTCATCACGTTCCTCGCCGGTGTCGCAGTGATCCTCGCCCTCTACCGCCGCAAGGTCGTGAGTGCCGGTGTCGCCGCGGCAGCGGGTGCGCTGTTCCTCATCGTCTACCTGACGGTGGACGAAGTGCCGGAGTCACTCACCCAGGCGACCCCGTACCTCGCCACGCTGATCGTGCTCGCGACGGCCAGCCAACGCCTCCGGCCGCCAGCGTTCGCAGGCCGTCCGTGGCGCTCGGGCGAGGGCCACTAACCCGTCATTACGGGTCAACGCGAACGGCGTGCCACCGCAGCAACCTCGATGCCACCGCGTGGGCGCTGGGTGAGCGTCACCGTCACGTCCTTCGGTTGCGCCGTGGTCATCACCTCGGTCGCGATCTCAGCGGTGAGCGCCTCGGCGAACACCGCACGGTCGCGGAAGCCCCACAGATAGAGCTTCAGGCTCTTCGACTCGATGCACCACTGGTCGGGTGTGTACTCGATGACCACATGTGAGATGTCGGGTTGCTGCGTGACCGGGCACATCGACTGCAGTTCATCGGTGGTGAACCGAACCGTTGTGACGTGCTCGGGCGCCGGGAAGACCTCGACATGTTCGATTGCGTGACGCACGGTGTTGCCGAGAACGGTGAGCTCCATGCGGCCAGGGTAGGGCGCCCCGGGACGGCCCCCTACGCTGTGGCGATGGCCAGCCGACTCTCCCCCGATCAGGTCGAGCAGTACCAGCGCGATGGTTTCCTGGTGCTCGCCGACTTCGTCAGCCTCGAATCGTGCGCCAGCCTGCGCGCTGCGGCCGAGCGGATCGTTGACCGGTTCGAACCCGACGCGATCCGCACGGTGTTCACCACCAACGAGCAGGAGCGCATCAGCGACGGCGCGTTCCTCGGGTCAGGCAGCGGGATCCACTGCTTCTTCGAGGAGGAGGCGTTCGGGGCGGACGGCGCACTCCGGCAGGACAAGGCGCTCAGCATCAACAAGATCGGTCACGCGATGCACGATCTCGACCCGACCTTCGAGTCGTTCTCGTACACGCCCGAGTTGGCTGCCGTCGCGACTGACCTCGGCCTCAGCAACGCCCTCGCGTTGCAGAGCATGTACATCTTCAAGCAGCCCCACATCGGTGGCGAGGTCGGCTGCCACCAGGACGCGACGTTCCTCTACACCGAGCCGCTGAGCGTCACCGGGTTCTGGTTCGCGCTGGAGGACGCCACACTCGAGAACGGATGCCTCTGGGCGGCCCCCGGCGGTCACCGCACGCCGTTGCGCACCACATTCCGCCGGGCGGGCGCCACCGACGACGACGGCACGGTCTTCGAGGCACTCGATCACACCCCACTGCCGTCACCGGGCGAGTTGGTGCCGCTCGAGGTGAGCGCGGGCACGCTCGTCGTGCTGCACGGGCTACTCCCCCACTGGAGCGACGTCAACCGATCCTCGGCGAGCCGGCACGCCTACTCGCTCCACTGCATCGATGCGGCCGCGGCCTACCCGGCGTGGAACTGGCTGCAGCGTCCGGCATCGATGCCACTCCGCAGCCTCCAGCAGTCGGCGGTCGCAGCGTGAGCACCATCGACCGCGACATCCTGCAGACCGCGCCGAAGGTGCTGCTGCACGACCACCTCGACGGCGGTCTCCGCCCCGCCACGGTGATCGAACTCGCCGAGGAGTACGGCTACGGCGCGCTCCCCACCCACGACGTCGACGAGCTCGCGCTGTGGTTCAACCGTGGCGCGAAGCGCAACGACCTCGTGCTCTACCTCGAGACGTTCGCTCACACGGTCGGCGTGATGCAGCACCGCGATGCGATCGAACGGGTGTCGTACGAATGCGCCGTCGACCTCGCCGCCGACGGTGTCGTCTACGCCGAGGTGCGGATGGCGCCTGAGCTGTGCACCGAACAGGGCCTCACGCTCGACGAGGTGGTCGAAGCGATGCTCGACGGGTTCGAGCGTGGCGCTGCCGGCACCGACCTCACGATCCGGTTGATCTGCTCGGCGATGCGCACGGCGGCGCGCAGCCTCGAGATCGCTGAACTCGCGGTCCGCTGGCGCGACCGGGGTGTCGTGGGCTTCGACATCGCCGGCGCCGAAGCCGGCTACCCGCCCACCCGGCACCTCGACGCGTTCCAGTACGTGCAGCGCGAGAATTTCCACACCACCATCCACGCGGGCGAGGCATTCGGATTGCCGAGCATCTGGGAAGCGGTGCAGTTCTGTGGCGCGGAGCGGCTCGGACACGGGGTCCGCATCGTCGACGACATCTCCGGCCCGGAGGGCGACGAGCATCTCGGTCGCCTCGCCGCGTTCGTGCGCGACCGTCGTATCCCGCTCGAACTGTGCCCCACCTCCAACGTCGGCACGGGCATCTGCGCATCGATCGCCGACCATCCGATCGGCATGCTGCGCCGCCTGCGGTTCCGGGTGACGCTCAACACCGACAACCGGCTGATGAGTGCGACGTCGATGACCCACGAGATGGCGCAGTTGAACGAGGCCTTCGGTTGGGGCCTCGACGACTTCCAGTGGCTCACGATCAATGCGATGAAGAGCGCGTTCGCGCCGTTCCCCGAGCGGCTGCAGATCATCGACTCGATCATCAAGCCGCGCTACGCCCTTCTGCGCAACGCCTGATCTCTGGCATGCTCTCGGGCATGCCCGTGGCCGTCCATCTCGTCGATCATCCGCTCATCGCCGACTCGCTGGTGCGTGTCCGCGATGTCACCACGCCCAACGCGCTGTTTCGACAGGAACTCGAGCGCATCGGCGCGTTGCTCCTGGCCGAGGCGACACGGTCGCTGCCAACGCACGAGGTGCGGGTCACCACGCCACTCACCGAGACTGGCGGGCGCGCGCTCACCTCGCAGCCGATCGTGGTGCCGGTGCTGCGGGCCGGCCTCGGGTTCGTGCATGCCGCACAGCAGCTGCTTCCCAATGCCGACGTCGGGTTCATCGGCATCTCACGCGACGAGGCGACGTTTCAACCGAAGCCGTACGTCAACAAGTTGCCGGAGACGATCGCCGGCCGGCAATGCATCGTGCTCGACCCGATGCTCGCGACAGGTGGCTCACTCGCCCACGCGTGCGAGCTCCTGATCGAACGTGGGGCGACCGGCACGATCATCGTGGTGTGCGTGCTCGCTGCGCCGGAGGGCATCGCGCACCTCGAATCGACGGGCCTCGACCTCGCGATCTACACCGCCGCCGTCGATGAGCGACTCAACGAGCATGCCTTCATCGTGCCGGGCCTCGGCGACGCCGGCGACCGCCAGTTCGGCTCACCGGCCTGACGCCGGCCGCCTCACTCGTCCCGCCTCGCGCTGCTTCCAGGCAAGGCCGGCGAGTGTCTCCATGATTAGCCGGTGCGCCACGTTCACGGTGGCGTCGGCGTGGTCGTACGCAGGGGCGACCTCCATCACGTCGAACCCCACGAGCGGTGTCTCCATCGCGAGGCGACGCACCGCTCGAAGCAGATCAGCAGAGTTCAGTCCGCCGGGCTCCGGCGTGCCGGTGCCAGGCGCGTAGGCAGGATCGAGGCAGTCGATGTCGACGCTGACGTAGAGGTGGTCGACCCCGTCCATCGCCTCGGCGATCGCGTC